>NZ_JADBGG010000044.1 GCF_014873765.1 Desulfomicrobium macestii
CGATGAGGAAATGGCCAACTGGAGAGCCGTGTGCGGGAGAACCGCACGCACGGTTCGGAGGGAGGGGAGGGGAAACCCTTCCCTACCCCTATCGTGTTGGAACTCCAAACTTTGGAGCATGAGACGCAGCGGAAGGGGATTTCCGCCTGCGCGGGAATGACGTGTTGGAACTGCGGGTTTCCGAACTTCGAGCAGTATTTGTCGCGAACTTAACGCGCCCTTTGGAATTGGCGGGCAAGGGCGTCAGGAATGGATCGCGGGGCAATTATTTATCGGAAAGCGGATTCTGCTTTCGCTCCGGCGTGTAGAACCACCAGGGCCTTGGCTCGTCTCCGTCCATGAATCTGGTCACGGACACGAAGACGTCTAGCACGCATGGGTCCTGGCGCGCTCCGGTCAGTTCACAGAGGCGGTCGTAGAGGGTTTGCGGGTTCTGGCCGGTGAGCTGTTCCGGGCGCTCGAAGCCGAGCAGCCGCAGGTCCCGGGCCATGGCCGGGCCGATGTTGGGCAGGTCGGTCAGATTTCGGAGGTGATCGCGCCTGACTTTGGCTGGGTTCACGGCCTTTCTCCTACACGATGCGGCGGGTTATCTCGTGATGGTTGACGAGGATCTTGCTGACGTAATCCACGGTCTCGCCGAAGTTGGGGATGCGTCCGTAGGTGCTGTAGACCCCGTATTTGGAGTCGGTGTTGCCAAGCCCGGCATTGTATCCGGCCGTGGCCGCGAGAATGTTGCCGCCGCGGGCGCGCAGGTTTTCGGCCATCATTTTGACCATGGCGTTTATGGAATGGGAGTAAAGGACGCGCTGGTCGAATTTTTCGAGGAAGGCCACATCCTGGGGCGAGAAAATGGAGCGGTTCTGGAAGTTTTCGCTCAGAAAAAGGCGGCAATTGTCCCGCGATGCGGTGTAACTGGCCTGCAAAAGATCCATGCGGTCAAGGGCCAGGGCGTAGGTTCCGGCGGCGCTCAGCGGTTTGCCCGCGGCCTGGGCGTTGACGAGGGTGCGCAGCAGCTTGGCCGGATTGCCGAACAGCTCGGGCTGCTCGCGGCGCAGGGCCCGCATCTGGTCGCGGTATGCCGCGGCCTGCTTGAATTCGGGCTCCAGATCCTCGCGCAGGGCAAATCCGGCCGGTTGTCCGTGGCTGTCGGCGCAGACCAGATCGTACCCTCTGGCCGTGGCGGCCATGAACTGGCATGGGCCGACGGCCAGGGCCGAGGACACGGCGAATTCGTAGAAAAAGGACTCGGCCATCATCTGGCCCATGATCCAGCAGGGGTCCACGGGGTAGATGGAGGCGTGACGCAGGACGCCCTGCACCACATGCGTGCAGATCTGGGGGATGCGCGAATGCAGGTCGATCTCGGACAGGGGCTTTTTCCAGACCGGCAGATTGCCCTTGGGGTAGCTCTCGATGATGTACGCCAGCACCGACTGGGCCATGGCGTGCGCAAAGCCGGAAGCCGAGACTCGGTCAAGGGTGCGTGCCGGGTCCTTGGCCTGGATGATCCGGATCTCCGAAATTTCGGAAAGGGGCGGCTGCGCGGCCAGGGCCTCGTGGCCGAAGAGCGGCAGCAGCAGGGGGGCCAGGGCGGCCTTCAGAAGCGAACGTCTTTGATTATTCATGGGAATCAGGCTTTATTGAGCGTGACGCGAGCCACGACTTTTTGGAAATAGTTTTCGTTTTCTTCCTGCAGCAGTCCGCCATGCTCCATCCTGGCCTTGGCGATGAAGAGCTGGACCTTTTGTATCTGGCGCATTTTCACGGCTTCGTCCGTTTCCCGCTCAAGGCACTCGATGAGCGACCTGATCTCCCGCTGAGACTGGACTTCCCTGGGCACGTAACCGGCGTTTTTGAGCACCTTGTAGGCCATGCGCAGCGTTTCGGGCATGAAGGGGTCGTTTGAATCGGGCAGGGGCTGGCCCTGGCCGCTCAAATCATCGAATTCGCCGCGCTGCTGGGCCTCCCGGATCGCCCTTTCAGCCAGTTCGGCGAGAATGTTCATGGCTTTTGCAGTAATCGCTCGACAATGTGGCGAAAGCTTTCCTCGGAAATGAATCCCAAATGATCGAGGATCTGCTCTCCGGCGCGGTTGTAGATCAGGGTGCGGGGGATGGACTTGATGTCGAGCATGGCGCCGATGGATTCGTCGTCGATGAGGATCGGGAAATTGACCTTGTGCAGCTTGACGAAATTTTCCACCGGCCGCGCTCCGTAATCCATGGAGATGCCAACGATGGTCAGGTCGTCCTCCGTGAATTCCCGGCGCAGGTTCATGAGCCCGGGGAACTCCTTGACGCAGGGAGAACACCAGGTCGCCCAGAAGTTTATGATCAGGACCTTGCCTTTGTTTGATTCGATGATGTTCTTGAAATCATGGACTCCGGCTTTCTGGATGTCCTGGGACATGGCGGTGGAAGGCAGGAGGGCGAGCAGCAGAATCAGGGCGAATGTCTTCAGGAAATTCATGGATGGTCCTCTTTTGGAAGTCGTATTTTTGAATTGCTAGCTGTTTGCCATTTGCCAGTCAATGCAGCGGACCTGGCGGCCGGGGCATTGCAATTTGCATGCTTTTCGCCCATTCCTGTGGCCGCACCACAGAAGGAGGATGCAAATGACGAATTTCATCAAGAAAAAAGTGGAAATCGAGGACGACGCGGCCACCATGACCTTCCGTCCGGGACAGTTCAAGCGTGAACCCTTTTCACTGCAAAAGAAAAATATTTTCCTGCTGGGCATGCGCGCCAGCGGCAAGACCACACTGGGCAAGGCGCTGGCCGAGACCCTCAAGTGCCCTTGCGTCGACACCGACGCCCTGGTCGTGGCCGAGGCCGGGCAGAGCATCGATGCCATCGTGGCCGAGCGGGGCTGGGATGCCTTTCGCGCCCTGGAGGAGGCGGCCCTGATCAAGGCGGCGGCGCTTCCGGGCAAGGTCGTCTCCACGGGCGGCGGCATTATCCTCTCAAAGGCCAACCGGGACCTCATGTACAGCTCCGGAGTCAGCTTCTATCTGGCGGCCGACGCGGGGCTGCTCATCGCCAGGATGCTGCGCGATCCCAACGTCGCCCAGCGCCCGGCCCTGACTCCGCTGGCCCTGCACGACGAGGTCGCGGCGGTCATGAGCGAACGCGAAGCCCTCTACATGGCCGGCATGGACCACATGCTCCAGGCCCACAGGAGCGTCGAGGAGCTGGTCGACGACGTGCTCGTGGCCCTGGGTCTCAAGGAGTGGGACTATTCCGAGAAAGAGCGAGTTCTGGATCGGTACTAGCGCTTCAGGGGCCCTTGCTTCCAGCCGGGTTTGTCCGGACTGGAAAACTGGTGCTTGCGATGATGCGGGAGGTTGCTTCCTAAATCCGGGCCACCGCCAGAAACACCACATGCAGGCTGGCGACCAGGGTCACGAAGACCTGGCGTGCGCCCGCCCGTGTCAGGCCCGGGAAACTGTATCCGAGATGTCCGTGGGGACAGCGGGGCAGGCAGTCGCCGCACAGGGAGCAGGTCAGGCCGGGACGCCCTTTTGCCAGATCGATGGCCGTCAGGGCGTTGTAGCGGCAGGCCCTAGCGCACGCACCGCACTGGGTGCATCCGCTGCCGATGCTTACGCGCCAGGGCAGCATGCGTCCGACAAGGTTGTTGACCAGCCCGATGGGGCAATAGGCCGTGCAATGGACCATGGTTCCGCTTCCGCGTGACGCCAGGGCCATGACCATGACCCCGGCCAGACCGAAGACGGCGGCCAGGCCCAGCGCCCATGGCCAGGAAATGTCCAGGGCGCGCAGGGCCAGTGGCATGATGATCGTGGCGGCCAGCAACCCGGCCCGCAGGCGCGGCGCCCAGGAGGGCAGGGGCGCGGGCCTTGCCGGGCCCAGACGGGCCATGCGGTCATCCCAGGCGCCGATATAGCACAGGTGGCTGCACCAGGCCGGTCCCACCAGCAGGAGGGACACGCCGAGCAGGATCGGCATGAAAAACCCTTCGCCCCGGAACAGCGGCCCGGCCAGGATCAGGGCCGGGACGGGCAGGTGCAGTTTTCCGGTCATCAGAAAAATGCTCCAACCGGCCAGGCCGAGCAGGAGCTGCGCGAAGAACACGGCTGAAAACAGGGTCCAGATCCTGCCGCGCGTCCGGCCTTTGCGGTCGCTCAGCAGCCAGCCGGCGACCAGGGTCCCGTGGAAGGCGAAAAGGCAGATCCAGAAAATCCCGGAACCGGGAAAAAAGCGGTCGCCAAGGAGCAGGGTCATGGGCGCCTTGTTCTGGGCCAGAACGAGGGTGCCGCCCACCAAGAGGGCCGTCACGGTCTTGACCGCATCGGTGCCGCCCATGGGTCCGAAGAGTTCCTTCCCGGCGCGGCCGGCCATGAGCGCCGCGAGGCCCAGATGTGCCAGGCAGACCGCGCCCAGGATCAGGGCGAGGCGCATCCACGGCAGGCCGAAATTCATCCGCCACGAAGCCAGTTCCACGCCCTGATTCGCCCACAGCAGCGCGCCGCCGAGGGCGGCCAGAATGAGCAGCGGTCTGGGCAAAAGGCGCGGAAAAAAGGCTGCCGCGGCCGGGAAAAGAGCCGGAGCCGCCTCCCAGAGGGTGCCGAAGCGCAGGAAATGCGCCGCCGTGGTCAGGCTGCAGAGCACGATGAGGATTCGTGTCAGGAAAGTCATGGAGGTCATGGCCGCACCAGTTTGTCGAATTCCTCCCGTCCCAGTTTCTCGACAAGATCCCCCAGGCGCAGACCGGATCGGTGGTGGTCCATGAACACGCTCAAGACCTTGCGCAGGACATCAAGGGATTCGGGCAGGCTGTAAAAACCCAGCTCATGAGCCAGGCGCGGATGGCGTCCGAGCTTGCCGCCGATGAGCACGCGATATCCGGTTTCATCCACCCGCAGGGCTTTTTCGGGGCAGACTCGCGCACAGGCAGCGCACCCCAGGCAGCGCGAACGGTCCAGCTGAATGCCATCCTCCAGATGCAGGGCCTTCTCCGCACAGATCGCGACACAATGCCCGCAACCCGAGCACCGCTCGGGCTCAAGGCCGATGCGGGCAAAGGCGACGAGTCCGAAATCCGCGATATGCGGCTGGGAGCATCCGTTGGGGCAGGAGGCCACGGCAATTCTGAACTGATGGTGATGGCGGATGGGGCGGGTCATGCCGGCCAGAAATTCAGGCCAGCCGGAACGGATGAGCACGCCTTCGAGTTCGGCGGTCAGGTCGGTACCCAGTACCGCATGCGGGCACTGGGCCGCGCCACGGCAGACTTTGAGCGTATGAGCGGGGAGCTTGTGCAGGTCTTTCATGGGTGAGCCTATGCCATGAAACGGCATCGGGAATCCTTGACCTGGGTCAAAAATTCCCGACGTTCCATTATTTGTGAGAATTTTGGGGAGGCGAAGCGCTGTTCGTCACGCGACCTTGATGGTAAAGGGGATGACATGCAGGCTTCTGGAGATTTCGCGCGTCGCGCCCAGCGCCCAGGAGGACATGCTCGCGTTGATGCGGTCAGCCAGGTTCTGAGCCAGCTTGCCCACGCCAAGCAGCGGATGCCGGGTGAAAACTTGCGGCAGCCCGTAAGTCAGGTTGCAGGCCAGGCACATGCCCGGACGTTGCTGGAGATGAAAGGCAAAGCGCAGCTCTTCCGGGCCGTGTCCCTCGAATCTGAGCCTGATGTCATAGGCCCCGTCCTCGGCATCGCCGAACAGCGCCTCGAAAAATGCGTCGGTGATCGAGGGCGGAAATATCTCGTCCAGGCTGGCCGGGGTGAAAATCTGGTCGGCGTTGGTCATGGTTTTCTCCTTTGCATCCGAATTGTTCGCGGTGTATTTTTCATGCCCGTTCCTTGGGGTCAAGGACAAGAATGACCTGCGGGCGGAAGCCGTGTTTTTTTTTGAAATCATTCCTGGGGGAACTCATGCAAAAGCGAATGGAAGATATTGAAATAAAGTATATATATTTGCAAAAAACGGTTGATGATCTGAATGCGGTTGTCATAGAGCAACAAAAGGAAATTCGGGAACTGAGGGCCACGCTCATGCTTTTGGGCAAAAAGCTCCAGGACCTCTCGTCCATGGAGCCCTTCGATCCCGATGAAAAACCACCTCACTACTGATTGCCCGGAGATTCATGTGGACACCTCTTTTTCCCATCACGGGCCCGATCCCGGGCATTCGGAGAAAAGCGTTTCCGTGGAGGAACGTTCCCTGCGTGTCATCCTGCAACAAATCGAGGCGCTTCCGTCCCTTCCCGCCGTCGCCAACACCATCCTCGGGCAGGTCCTGACCCGGGATTTTGAGCATTCTAAGCTGGCTCGCATCATCGAGACGGACCCCGCCATGACCGTGAAGGTTCTTGAGCACGCCAACAGCGCGACCTACGTCAGCCGCGGGCAGGTGGCGCAGGTGGAGCAGGGGCTCAATCGCCTGGGCAGCAAGGTGGTTCAGACGCTCATGCTCTCCATGCTCATCAAGGACTCCCTGATCAAGGGCGACAGGAAGTCCGAAGCGATCCAGACCGCGCACTGGAAGCACAGCCTGGCCACGGCCGTCTTTGCCTCCCTCATCGCGGCCAAGGCCGCTCCCGCCCTGACCGGCGAGGCCTTTGGCGCGGGCATCATGCACGATATCGGCGGCATCTTCCTGCAACTGCATCTTCAGGAGCAGTACGTTCAGGTCACGGAACGCATGGAGGAACTTTACGAGCCCGTCCTCACGGCGGAGCAGGAGGTCTTCAAGACGGACCACACGGCGGTGGGGCGCTGGATCGCCGAAAAATGGAAGCTTCCGGCGTCCATGACCGACGCCATCTGGCTGCACCACCATTCGGCCTCGGCCCTGGAAGCCTTCAAGGACAACGCGCATTTGGTAGCCATCGTGGCCCTGGCCAACATTCTGGCGCACTCGACCCTCATGGACTCCCCCCGGATCATGACCCGCGAAAAGCAGCGTCAGCTCGGCCTGCAGGAAATGCTCGGCCTCGGCGAAAAGGAGCTGCAGTCGATTCTCGCCGCCTTTGCCCCGGCTTTTGCCGAGAGAGCCGAGCCTTTCGAACTTGACGGCGATCAGGTCGGTCTTTTTCTTTCTTCCCTGCAAAAGGCCAACCAGCAGCTCATGCGCATGAGCCTGGATCTGGAGCAGGCCAACGGCCGTCTGGAAGATGCCCATCGCTTCACGAGCATGGGCTCCACGGTGGGGCTCAAGATGAGCAAGGCCAGGACTCCGGATGAAGTTTTCGAATCGGCGGCCATGTGCATGCATGAGAGTGTCGGCGTGCGGGGCGGCTTCGTGTACTGGATCGTCCCTGCCGAGCGCGTCATGCAGGGCCTGATCTGGAACGGCAACGGCAGCCGGCGTGTCATTTCCTATTCCCTTGACGGCGACGGCCTGCCTGCCCTCGATGGCGGCGCCACGCTGCCGGACAACCTGAAGACCATTTTGCTGACGCACCACGAACGCCACGAAGGCGCGTCTCTCATGGATCGGGAGTTGCGGCTCAAGCAGTTTTTCGTGCTCCGGGGATATTGCCTCTTTCCCCTGGTGGGCAGCGATTTCACCGGCGAGATTTGCATTCTGCGCTCCAGCGAGCGGCCCCCGAAGATGACTCCCCAGGAATACATGGGCTATTCCCAGGTCTCCTGCGTGGCTTCGGCCTCGCTTGACCGGGTGCGGCTCTTCGACAGCCTGCAGGTTCGCGCCGACGAGCTGTCCCTGGCCCTGTGGAAGAACCAGCAGATCAACCTGCAGCTGCTCCAGACCGAGCGGCTGGCGGCGGTCGGGCAGCTCGCGGCAGGCGCGGCCCATGAGATAAACAATCCGCTGGCCATCATTTCGGCACGCACCCAGCTGCTGGAAAGCCGTGAAAACGACGAGAAGAAGCGCAGGGACCTGCATCAGATCTCCGAGCAGATCGAGCGCATCTCATCCATCCTGCAGAGCCTCATGGGTTTTGCCAGACCCAACGCGCCCCAGGTCACCAAGCTGGACATAAACTCGCTGCTGCTCAAAATAATCGGACTCGTGGAATCGATCTTCCAAACGCATCGCATTCCCATCGTTCAGAATCTCGCACCGGATCTGCCGCTCATCCTGGCCGATGCCAACCAGTTGGAGCAGGTTTTTCTGAATCTGGTCATTAATGCCCAGCACGCAATGGAAAAAGAGGGCGGGGTCTTGACCGTCAGCTCATCCTTCCTGCCCGACGGCAAGCGCATCAGCATCTCCGTCAAGGACACGGGCACGGGCATTTCGCCCGAGAATCTCTCACGCATCTTCGACCCTTTCTTTTCCACCAAGTCCGAAGGAAAGGGCACGGGACTCGGGCTTTCCACGGCTTACGGCATCGTCACCAACCACTACGGCGAGATCAAGGTGGTCAGCGCTCCTGGAGAGGGCACGGAGATGATTGTCATCCTGCCGGTCTCCACGCCGGTGACCAAGCCCGAAAAGCCTGTCGTGCGCCAGGCGACCGAGTGCGCCATGCCTGCTCCGGCCCTGGGGCACAGGATTCTGGTCGTCGATGACGAGCAGCACATCCGCGATATCCTCTCCGAGACCCTGCGCGAAGCCGGTTATGTGGTTGAAACCGCTCCCAACGGTGAGGAGGGCGTGCTCAAACTGCGCTCTGCATCCTTTGATCTGATTCTGCTCGACATCCGCATGCCCATCCATTCCGGGCTCGACGTGCTCAAGCTTTTGCGTCGCAACGGCGGCGCTCCGCCCGTAATGATCATCACGGGCCTGGCATCTTCCGATGAGCTGGATGAAGCCTTGCGTCTGGGAGCGGCCAAGTGTATACGCAAGCCCTTTCATTTGAAGACCCTGCTGTCCGACATCTCCGGCATCTTGCATTCGGGCTGCCCCGCGAACAATTAACCCTCGGCTTCAATGCAGCATTCGCCGTCAATCGCAACGTCCAGGACTCGTCACACCCGCATTCTGGCCCTGGCCAGCGGCAAGGGCGGGACGGGCAAGACCACCGTGGCCGTCAACCTGGCCCTGGCGCTCAATCGTGCCGGATATACGGTCTGCCTGCTCGACGCGGATTTCGGCCTGTCCAACGCGGAAGTGCATCTGGGGTTGCCGTCTCCTCCGAACACGCTCGAAAACGTTCTCTTCGACTCCCTGCCCCTTGAGGAATGCCTCGTTCCGGTCCGGCCCGGATTCGATCTTCTTTCCGGCAGCAACGGCGTGGCCCGCATGGCCGAGCTCGACGTGGCCAGCCGCAAGCGTCTGGTATCGGAATTTTCCGCGCTTTCCGGATACGATTTTCTCATCCTCGACAACTCGCCGGGCATCTCCGCCCAGGTCGTGTCCCTGTGTCTGGCCACGCGCGAGATCATTCTGGTGGTCAACCCCGAGGCCAGCGCCCTGGTCGATGCCTACGCCCTCATCAAGGTGCTCAAGGAGAACGGGCTGTGGTGGCCGCCGCTGATCCTGGTCAACCGCTGTGAATCGGGAGTGCAGGCCCGGCAGGTCTTCACCCGTTTTCAGGAGACGGTGGAGCAGTTCCTGGGCCTCAAACCCCTTTTTTTGGGAGCGATCCCCCAGGATGACGCCGCCCGGAAGATTTCGGCCCTGGGCAAGCCCTTTGTGACCCTGCGCGACGATCTGCCCGCGAGCCAGGCCATCATGTCCATCGCCAAGGTCCTGGCCGAGCGCCTGAACAAGGACTGGGCCAAGAACAAGCCCTCGGAATTTTTCGAGAACGTCGTGGTGCGCATGAAGCAGCGTCCGGATTTCGGCCTGAGCCAGATCGCGGCCAACTCCAGCGCCCCCACGGACGACACCACCCAGCCTGATGTGTACATGGAGCTGGTGGCCGTGCTCGACAAGGCCTCGCGCCTCTGTGAGAAGCTGCTGGAAAATCCGGCCTATTCCTTTGTGCGGGATCGCTTCGGGCTGGTCCGTCTGGCCGTGGACAATTTCCTGCATCCCCTCGACCGCCTGCGCAAGCCGCGCGGAACCCTGAAGCCGCGCATCCTGGTGCTCAGCAATCACGAACAGATGCGCACCATGCTGCGCGAGATCGTGGCGGAGGTCGGCTACGAGGGCGAGGCCTTCGCGCCCGGACACGGGGATTTTCTCAAGTTCCGGGACACCTGCAACCTGATCCTGGTCTCCTGCGATCGCCCCGAGGCCCTGATTCGTTCCTGTCTGCTCCAAATCCCCGAAGTCCCGCTTGTCCTTTTGACGGGATTTGGCAGCTCGTCCCTGGAGACGGAATTTCGTCACCGGACCGTGGCGGTGGTGCCAAGACCCTTCCATGTCAACGAATTGCGCGACATTCTTCAATCCGCGCTGCGTTGATTGTCGAATAATTCAAAATTCTCAGGGTATTCAAAAATGGCCAGAGAAGCCCCTATTTACAATCACCGCCCCCTGGCATAAGCAAAATGCCTTTCTTTCCCAATCTTTGGGAGCAGTCATCATCCTGTGAGCTCCGTCAGTGCGGATTTCGCAGCATTCGGGAATGCATATGCGCAGAGACATCGAACATGTGGGTTGGGGAAAACTGACCTATGAAATCAGGGCGATAGTTGGTGTGGCTCAGGATCTTCGCAATCTGGGCCTTGAAATCATCTGGGAAAACATTGGCGACCCCATCGAGAAGGGCGAGCAGGTGCCGGTCTGGATCAAGGAAATCATCGCCGACCTGGCCATGAACGACAAGACCTACGGCTACTGCGCCACCCAGGGCGTGCTCGAGACCCGCGAGTTCGTGGCCCGGCTCGTCAATCAGCGGGGCAGCTATCAGGTCACGGCCGACGACATCATATTTTTCAACGGACTCGGCGATGCCGTGGCCAAGATATTCGGCTTCCTGAAACGTGAAGCCCGGGTCATCGGACCCTCTCCGGCCTATTCCACACATTCCTCGGCCGAGGCCGCCCACTCCGGGTATGAGCACCTGACCTACGAGCTCGACCCGAACAACGGCTGGATGCCGGATCTGGTCGATCTGGAGAACAAGGTCCGCTACAACGACTCCATCGCGGGCATTCTGTTCATCAATCCCGACAACCCGACGGGCGCGGTGTATCCGTGCGAACTGATCGAAAAGATCGTGGATATCGCCCGGCGCTACAATATTTTCGTCCTGGCCGACGAGATCTATGCCAACATCGTCTACAGCGGCCATCCTACGTGCAGCCTGTCCGAGGTCATCGGAGAGGTTCCGGGCATGGCCCTGCGCGGCATCTCCAAGGAATACCCCTGGCCGGGCGGCCGTTGCGGTTGGATCGAAGTCTACAACAAGGACAAGAATCCCGATTTCAACGCCTACATCAAGAGCTTGCTCAACGCCAAGATGCTTGAGGTCTGTTCCACCAGCCTGCCCCAGCTCTCCATACCCCTGGTCATGGGAGATCCTCGCTACAAGGCCCATCTGGATGCCCGGCGCAGGATGTTCGAGCACCGCGCGCAGGAAGCCTGGCAAACCTTTCAGGGCGTTGCCGGCGTGCGTGTCATCAAGCCCCAGGGCGCTTTTTACATGTCGGTCATGTTTGAGGACGGGGTCCTGAACGGCAGGCAGACTCTTGAAATCGAAAATCCCAAGGTCAAGGCGCACATCGAGGAGATCGTGCAGGGCGTGCAAGTGGACAAGCGCTTCGTCTACTATCTGCTCGGCGCCACCGGCATCTGCGTCGTGCCGCTGACGGGATTTTGCTGCAACCGCAAGGGCTTCCGCGTCACGCTGCTGGAAACCGACGATGCCAAGAGGCTGCATACGTGGCGGACCATCGTGGATGCCATCACCCGTTATCTGGCCTCGGCCTGATCTCATGACCGATGATTCCAATCCGCGCTGGCTGGACTGGGCGCGGGAGATTCAATCCCTGGCCCAGACGGGCCTGGCTTTTACCAAGAGCCACTACGACCAGCTCTCTTTCGGCCGTCTGTCCGACATCGCGGCCGAAATTCTGGCGGAACACTCCCAGCTTGAAGCTTCCGCAGTCAAACGCGCCTTCTCCCTGGAACCCGGTTACGCCACTCCCAAGGTCGACGTGCGTGCCGCGGTGATCCGTGACGGGCATATCCTGCTCGTGCGGGAGAGCGCTGACGGCAGGTGGGCCATGCCCGGAGGCTGGGCCGATGTGGGCGATCGTCCTTCGCAGACGGCCGAGCGCGAGGCCCTGGAAGAGAGCGGATTCGTGGTGCGGGCCACGAAGCTTGTCGCCGCGTTCGACGCCAACCGGGGCAAGAAGGCGAGCATGTTTTTTCACGCCGTGAAGCTGATCTTTCTCTGTGAGCTTCTCGGGGGCGAGGCCAGGGGCAGCATGGAAACCCTTGAGGTCGATTTTTTCGATTTCGACAATCTGCCGCCCCTGTCCGAACAACGCACCAACCAACGCCATCTGGAGGAGATCCGCGCCCACCTGCGTGATCCCCTGCGGCCGGCTGCATTTGATTGATATGCACGAATCCGACTGTACATTGCCTATCGGCGTTTTCGATTCCGGCATCGGGGGCCTGACCGTTTTGCGGGCCCTGACCGAGGCCCTGCCACGGGAGAGTTTTCTCTATCTGGGCGACACGGCGCGCCTGCCTTACGGCACCAAGAGCGCCAAATCCGTGATTCGCTACGTGCTGCAGACCACGGCCCTCTTGAAGGCTCGGGGCGTCAAGCTGCTGGTCATCGCCTGCAACACGGCCACGGGCGTGTCCCTGGAGGCGTTGCAGGAGGCGTATCCGGAGCTGCCTGTCGTCGGGGTCATCCGCCCCGGCGCGGAAGCGGCCTGCCGTTCGAGCCGAAACGGCAGGATCGGTGTCATCGGCACGGAGAGCACCATCAACGCCCGCGGCTATGAACGCGAAATCCTGCGCATCCGCCCCGATGCGAAGGTTTTTGCCCAGCCCTGTCCGCTCTTTGTGCCCCTGGCCGAAGAGGGATGGTGCGAAGGCCAGATCGCAAGCCTCGTGGCCGAGCGCTACCTCGGCACCATGGTCAGGGACACGGGTATTGACACGCTGGTTCTGGGCTGTACTCATTTCCCCGTCCTGGCCGGCGCGATCCAGAGCGTGGTGGGAGACAACGTGCGCCTGGTCGACTCCGCCCGGACCACGGCGGAATTCGTGCAGGAGATGCTTGAGCGCCGGGACATCTGCTCCACTACCACGGAACGCAGCCTGACTTTTCTGGCCACGGACGGCGCCAGACGCTTCGCCAGGGTCGGCGGGGTGTTCATGCACCATCCGCTGGATCCTTTAGACGTGGAGATCGTGGATCTCTGATGTGCGCCCTGCTGGCAGTGGACGCCGGGGTGCGTACGGGTCTGGCTCTTCTGGACCGTGAAGGGCGCCTGCTGTGGTGCCGGTCGCACAATCTCGGTTCCACGGCGAGGCTCAAAAAAGCCGCCGCCCGCGTGCTTTTTGAATTGCCCCAATTGGAGTTTCTGGTAGTGGAAGGGGGCGGGCAGACGGCAGGCATCTGGGAGCACGCGGCAGCCAAAAGAAACCTGCCCTGTCGGATCGTCCAGGCGCAGGATTGGCGGGAGCAGTTTCTGCTTCCCCGGCAGCGTGTCAGCGGACAGAAGGCAAAGGCGGCGGCCTGCGCCCTGGTGGGAACGATTTTACGCCGCGAAGGCTGGTCTTCGCCGACAACACCAGGTCACGATGCCGCCGAAGCCGCGCTCGTCGGACTGTGGGCAGCGGTTCAACTCGGGTGGCGGGCAATGCCCGCGCTCAAATAATTCAGACGGACAACATGGACAAACTCAGTTTTGATCTTCCCGGGATCAGCCCGGTAGGTCTTGACCTTATTTCACTGTTGAACAAGCCGCAGACCACGGTCAAACAGATCGCGGCCCAGGCCAAGCTTGACCCGGTCATTTTCGGCAACATCATCGCGTGCGCAAACTCGCCCATGTATCACGATGCCAACAATTCCGTCGACATCCTGACCTCCCTGGTCCGGCTGGGCAACCGGGAGATCAAGCGTATCGTGTACCAGGTCGTGCTCAGATCGGCTTTTTTTCATGAATCCTCGGAACTCAACGCCATTCTGCACCGGATCTGGCAGCAGAGCCTGACCGCCAACGTGTTCATGCAGAAATTCGTATCCTCCGTTCCGGACGCCTATGCCCTTGATGCCGAGGGGCTGGAATGCCTGGAATGTCTCGGGCTCATCCACAACATCGGCTATGTGGTGCTGCTGGTCAATTTTCAGGATCGCTTCCTTGAGTTCTTCAGTCGCGACACCGAACTGGAACTGCCCGTTTTCTTCGAGAATGAGCGCGACTGGTTTGACGGTTTCGACCATTTTTCGGCGGGCCACGCGGTGTTGGAAGCCTGGGGCTTTCCGCAATCCATCCGCGAGGTCGTAGCCCAATACGGTCTCCCGAACGAAGCGTTCAACGGCCGTTATCCCGAGCTGCACAGCCTGCTTCGCTTGTCCAGGCACGTGATCATGATGACGGAATCCAATTTCCATCCCAGGAAGCCCGCTGATTTCTGGTTGAACGGAACGGAACTGCCGGCGACGGAAGTCGATTACGAGCAGATCATCGAAGACGTGCGTCAGTGTGTCCAGAGCATCGAGGGGTCGTTGACATGATGCCCGGTCAGAATGAATTCAGGACACGGCTGCGTTGCAGGAATTGCCACGGCACGCTGCAGGTCCGCCGCACCTGACGGGCCGTGGAATTGCGCTGCAGGTCTTGCGGCGCCACCTTTGGATTGCAGGAGTTCGGAACCAACCTTGACGACCTCCTGGAAGAGTATCTGGCCAATTTTCCCTGCGACAGGGTCTAGGCCCTGCATTCGTAACGAACCGGCTCCCGCGCAGGGGCCGGGAACAACATTTTGCGCACAGGATTTTTTTAAACCCCATGACTTCAGTTATCATTCCCCGATCAGAACATTCCGTTTCCCGCCAAAACATCCATCCCGATGCGCTCAAGGTCATGTACCGTCTGGTGCGCAAGGGTTTTACCGCCTACCTGGTGGGTGGCGGAGTCCGCGACCTGTTGCTGGGACGCACGCCCAAGGATTTTGACGTCAGCACCAACGCAACGCCGAGCCAGATCAAGAAGATCTTCCAGAACTGCTTTCTGATCGGACGGCGCTTTCGGCTGGCTCACATCCGGTTCGACGATCACGTCATCGAGACCTCGACCTTCCGGCGTTGTCCGGATCAGGAAGAGGAGAACGGCGATGAAGATTTGTACATGTTTCGCGACAACTGCTACGGCACGCCCGAAGAGGACGCCCTGCGCCGCGATTTCACCATCAACGGCCTGTTCTACGAGGTCGAGCGCTTTTCCATCATCGACCATGTCGGTGGCCTGAGCGACATCGAGAACCGGCTCATCCGCTGCATCGGCGATCCCAACATCCGCTTTCGGGAAGATCCGGTGCGCATGATCCGGGCCGTGCGCTTTGCCGCGCGTCTTGATTTCCACATCGAGCCCGCGACCTACAACGCCATCATGCGCCACCATGAGGAGATCCTCAAAGCCTCGCCGCCCCGGGTCTTCGAGGAATTGCAGAAGCTCTTCGCCTACGGCGCCGGAGAGAAGGCCTTTCGCCTGCTCTACAAGACCGGCCTCCTGCACAACCTGTTGCCGGAGATCGCGGATTTTCTCGATCACGACCACGGCCAGGATTCCTCGCTCTGGGCCTGGCTGGAACATATGGACAGCCGTATCAGGACCGTGGGCAAGGTCGAGCCGGTGCTGGTCTTCGCGGCCCTTTTCTCCGCCCCGGTGCAGCGCATCATGGCCAGATACGCGGCCGAAGGCGAGCGAGTGATCCATGGCGCGCTGCTGGAGGATCTTTTGCAGCCCATCTGCACGCGCATGAGCATGCCCAAGTGGATGTGCGCGCGCATGATCCAGATCATGGCCAACCAGACCCGTTTCGAGCCGGACAAGCGCAAGCGCTTTTCCAAGCGCGGGTTCGTGGCTCATGAGTGTTTTCCGGAAACCCTGGCCCTCTATCAGCTTGGCCTGCTGGTATCCGGTGCGGATCTTGGACCGGCGGAAATGTGGAGCAGCCTGCGCAGCGAAATGGAAGCCGAAAATCCCCAGGCCTTGCGCACGGATCCCCGGGGTCAGCAGGGGCGTCCGCCGCGCAAGCGACCGCCGCGCAGACGACGCAGATGATCTCCCGCGAAATCCTGCCGACTTTTCCCACCTGCCCGGGCGTGTATCTGATGAAGAACGCCGCGGGCAGAATCGTTTATGTGGGCAAGGCCAAGCACCTGCGCCGCCGACTGGCCTCCTATTTTCAGCCCGAGCACCGTCTGCCGCCCAAGGTGCGGATCATGATGCCGAAAGTCGAGAGCATCGATTTTTTGTGCACGGCCACGGAAAAGGAGGCCTTGCTGCTTGAGGCGAGCCTGATCAAGAAGCATCGTCCCAAATACAACATCGTGCTGCGCGACGACAAGGAATACGTCCTTTTCTGCCTGTCCCGGAATCATCCGTATCCGGCCCTGCGTTTGACCCGCAAGGTGCTGCGCGACGGGTCCGTGTTTTTCGGTCCTTTCACTTCGGCCCTTGGCGCGCGTGAAACCAAGCGGATCATCGATCGCCTTTTTCCGCTGCGCAAATGCCGGGACACGGTCTTTGCCAATCGCACCCGGCCCTGCCTGCAGTACCACATCGGGCGCTGTCTCGGGCCGTGCTGCCTCCCTGTTTCCGAAGAGGACTATCGGCAGGTCGTGCGCAGGGTCGAGCTTTTTCTGTCCGGAAAGTCCGATGAGCTGATGGCCGGTCTGCATGCCCAGATGATGCGCCTGTCCGACGCCCTTGATTTCGAGGGTGCGGCCCGACTGCGCGACAGCATCCGCGCCCTGCGCGAAACCGTGGAACGCCAGGCTGCGGTGCTCTCCGACGGGCGCGATCTGGACGTCATCGGCGTGCACGGCAACGAAAACGGCGCGGGGTTGGCCATTGTCTTCGTGCGCCAGGGCCGCATCATCGACGGCCAGAGCTTCTGGTTTGCGGACACGGCGGTGGAGACGCCGGAAGATCAGACCCGCCTGACGGATTCGTTCGTCATGCAGTACTACACGCCGGAACGCTTCATTCCGGCCCGTATCATCACCGCTTTTGGCAGCCTGGACCCGGCTCTGGAAGACGCCCTGGCCGACATGCGCGGAGGCAAGGTCGGCCTGGCCAAGGCTCGCGGGGACCAGGAACGGCGGCTCATCGACATCGCCTCGGCCAACGCCAAGGCCCAGGCGATCCGGCAGCGACGCATCACGACGACTCCAGCCGAGCTGGCCCGCGTCCTGGGCATGGAAGGGGAGGTGGAGCGGATCGAGTGCGTGGACGCCTCGCACATCCAGGGCGAGGGCATGCGCGTGGGCATGGTCGTCTTCGTTGACGGCCGCGAGGAGAAGAGCGCCTACCGCACGTATTCCTTTCCGGAACTGGAGGGCACCGCCGATGACTATCTGGCCCTGGCCTCGTTTGTCGCCCGCCGTCTCAAGTCCGGCCCGCCCTGGCCGGACCTGCTCCTGATCGACGGCGGCAAGGGGCAGCTTGCCAGCGTGGAGCGGGCCCTGGCCGAAAACGGGGCGACGGACATTCCCCTGGCCGCCATCGCCAAGGGCGAAAGTCGCCGGGCCGGGGAGCTTGGCGACGTCATATTCCGCCCGGGCCGCAAGAACCCCCTTGCCCTTCGGCCCGGAAGCCCGGAGATGCTGTTTTTGCAGCACGTCCGCGACACCGCGCATCGCTACATCATCTCCCGCCTGCGCCGACACAAGCGCGCCGCGCAACTCTCCTCGGAACTTGACAGGCTCCCGGGAGTCGGTCCCAAAACCGCCCGTCTCCTCTGGGAGCATTTCGACTCGGCCCTTGCCATGACCAAGGCCGGGGTCGAAGAGCTGGCTGCCTTGCCCGGCCTTGGTCCCAAGAAGGCCGAGGCGTTGCATGCCGCTCTGAAGTCCCTGATCAAAGCGGACTAGAATTCTTTCTTTCTGCACAAAATCGCCCGTCACGTCTGCATCCATCTCCTTCGCTTTGCATTCTTTTCACAATGCCCGTCTGACTTTCGTATTTTTTGATGTATTTCAGACTTCACAAGTCCGATTTATTTTGCACAATGAATCATGTGGTTGCCTGGAATGCATTTTATGATACAGAATTGTCTGAAATAGATTTCTTGTTGGATTTGCACTTCAGACTTCATGGAGGGACTATGAACCAGACGTTATGGAAGGCAGTCCTTTGCGGCGCTCTTGCCGTTTGTCTCTGGCCCCTGGGAGCTTTCGCCCAGTTGGCAAGCGACGACAGCGAAGCGCCGGGCCGGGCGCTGGCACGGCAGACCGTCAAAAATGACGCCCAGAAATGGATCACGGCAGACCATTCCCAACATCCCATCCTGAAACAGGAATTCACGCGCCCCGAGGATGTGACCAAGGCCTGCCTGACCTGTCACAACCAGGCCGCCATGCAGCTGCACAAAACCATCCACTGGACCTGGAAGGACCCGGCCGATCCCAGCGGTGACACGGGCAAGGGCGGCATTTCGGTCAACAATTTCTGCATCAGCGTGGGTTCCAACGAGCCGCGCTGCACTTCCTGTCATATCGGATACGGATGGAAGGACAAGAACTTCGATTTCAGCAAGGCCGAACTGGTGGACTGTCTCGTCTGCCACGAACAGACCGGCACCTACAAGAAATTCCCGACCAAGGCCGGCTATCCCGTGACCAACGCGGCCATGTTCGACGGCAAGACGGAGTTCCTGCCTCCGGATTACAACGCGGTGGCCCAATCAGTGGGGCGCCCGGGCCGCGACAACTGCGGGACCTGCCATTTCTACGGGGGCGGCGGCGATGCGGTGAAGCACGGCGACCTGGACTCGTCCATGGCCATGCCCAACAAGCAGCTCGACGTGCACATGGGCACTGACGGGCAGAATTTCGACTGCAGCCGCTGTCATACCACCAACGCGCACAACATCGCCGGCCGCATCTATGCCACTCCGGCCTCCACGGAACGCAAGAGCCTCCTGGAGGACGACCTGATGCCCAAGATCATGTGCGAATCCTGTCACGGCACCCAGCCGCACAAGACGAACCAGAAGGCCAATGACCACACCGACAAGGTTTCCTGTCAGGCGTGTCACATCCCGACGTATGCCCGCATCAACGCGACCAAGATGCATTGGGACTGGTCCGTGGCCGGCGACAAGAAGCGCGAAGTGAAGAAGGACGAGTTCGGCAAGCCCGATTATGATGCCAAGAAGGGTTCCTTCATATGGGGCAAGAACATGGTCCCGCGCTACGAATGGTTCAACGGCTCCATCCGGGGCACCACGGCCCGGGATGTCATCGATCCGTCCTCAACGGTGCGCGTCTCCTGGCCCATCGGCGACATAAACGATCCCAATTCGCGCATCTTTCCCTTCAAGGTGCACACCGGCAAGACTCCTTACGACAAGGTCAACAAGACCATGGTCATCCCCAAGCTTTTCGGGCCCAAGGGCTCGGGCGCATACTGGGCCGACTTTGACTGGAACAGGGCCATCGCGGTCGGACAGGAATACAACGAGCTTCCATACAGCGGCGAATACGATTTCGTGGATACGGAATACGTCTTCCCCATTACTCACATGGTGGCGCCCAAGGAACAGGCCGTGGCCTGCGTGGAATGTCATTCCAAAGGCGGCCGGCTCGACCACCTCGAAGGCTTTTACATGCCTGGCCGCGATTCGGTGCAGCTGCTGAACATGGGCGGCTGGGCCCTGGTCGCGGCATCGGCCCTGGGTGTCGCCCTGCACGGACTGGGGCGTTTCTTGAGCAGCGTCGGACGTCGCAAGGAGTAATGACATGAGCGCAAAAAAGAAAATCTATCTGTACACGCGGTTCGAGCGATTCTGGCACTGGGTGCAGTCCCTGCTCATCTTCCTGCTCCTTTTGACCGGCTTCGAGGTCCATGGCAGCTTCAGCCTCTTCGGTTTCCAGAAAGCGGTCGAGTACCACAACTTCCTGGGCCTGACCTGGGTCATCCTGTTCATCTTCATCGTTTTCTGGGTCGTGACCACGGGTGAATGGCGGCAGTACATTCCGACCACCAAGAAGCTCTTCGAGGTTATCGGCTACTACTCCTCGGGCATCTTCAAAGGGCTCCCCCATCCGGTCAAGAAGTCCAAGGAGGCCAAGCACAACCCCCTGCAACGCCTGACCTACCTGGGGCTCACCGCGATCCTCTTGACCCTGCAGATGGGCACGGGGCTGCTGTATTACCTGTACAACGACTGGGCCATCTGGAACTGGACCTTTCTGGATCTGCGCCTCTTGGCACTGATCCACCTGGCATGCGCATTCGCCATTCTGGCCTTCATCATCATCCACGTCTACATGACCACTACCGGCCACACCCTGACCAGCCATATTTCAGCCATGTTCAGTGGTTGGGAAGAAGTGGAAGAGGGCGAGGTGGCGGACTGGGAAGTACACGAAAAACGATAGAATTCTCCCTCCAAACGCAAAACCGCGGTCTGCCTGGTGGCGGCCGCGGTTTTGCATTTTTGTTTTTGAGGGTTCGAACTGGCGGAGCTTCATGTTTTCATCAACATGACATTGTGCCAACATGGGCTGCAAAATACGGTAGGATGGTCGTTATCGGGCAACATGTCAGATCGTCATATTTAACAATTATTCAATATCTGGCGGCATTCATTGACGGGTTCTGTTGCATATCCTTCGGATCGATCTTTGTTTTGTCTTTATAATCAGCGTATTAATTTCTGCGAGAGAATATCTTGATGTTGCTGGCACGCTCATTGCGGAGTTCCACGTGTCTTTACACCGCATTTCAGGAGCCACTGTCATGAAGATTCTTCTTCTCTATCCGCATTATCCCAACACATTCTGGAGTTTCCGGCACGCTATGAAGTTTATCGGGAGAAAGGCAAGTTTCCCGCCTTTGGGCCTGCTGACCGTAGCCGCAATGCTCCCTGCCGAATGGGAAAAAAAGCTCGTCGACATGAACGTCAGGCCTTTGTCCGATGATGACCTGAAATGGGCAGATTGCGTCTTTATCAGCGCCATGACCATTCAGCGCGAATCGGTTCTGGAGATACTCTCCCGATGCCGTCGGGTTGGAGTCAAAACGGTCGCCGGTGGCCCATTGTTTACCAGTGCCCCGGACGATTTTCCGGAAGTTGACCACTTGGTGTTGGGTGAAGCGGAAGTCACTCTCGCTGCGTTCCTCCGTGATCTGCAAACAGACTCGGCCCGTCATCTGTACATGGAGGAGCAACGCGCAAAATTGAGTACGACTCCTTTGCCGCTCTGGGAGTTGATCGACGTCAAAAATTATGCGTCCATGAATATCCAGTATTCACGGGGTTGTCCTTTTGACTGCGAGTTTTGTGATATTACCGCCTTGTTCGGACGCATATCCCGAACCAAAGAGGTGCAGCAGCTCCTCGCGGAACTTGAAAGCCTCCGTGTTCAGGGATGGCGCGGGGCGGTCTTTGTTGTTGATGACAATTTCATCGGTGATCGCGCCAGATTGAAACAGATAATCCTGCCTGCGCTGATTAAATGGATGAATGAGCATGACTATCCGTTCTATTTCTATACCGAGGCGTCCATCAATCTTGCCGATGACAGCCAACTGATGGAGCTCATGGTCAGGGCCGGCTTTAAGGAGGTTTTCATTGGAATTGAAACCCCCAATGAGGAGAGTCTGGCCGAGAGTGGCAAGGTTCAAAACAGGCACCGAGACCTGCTTTCCTCGGTCCATCGGATTCAACTGGCCGGACTGCAGGTGCAGGGCGGCTTCATCGTTGGGTTCGACAGCGACCCGCCGGCAATTTTTGAAATGCAGATCAAATTCATTGAAGAGAGTGGCATCGTGACCGCGATGGTCGGACTCCTGACTGCCTTGCGAGGTACCCGCCTTTATCAGCGCCTGAACCTGGAAGGGCGATTGGTCGGAGAGGCGAGCGGAAACAACACGGGGATCTCCCTCAATTTTACTCCCCATATGGATGCAGCAACGCTCATCAGCGGCTACCAGTCGATTCTGAATGCCATATATTCACCAAGAAATTTTTATCAGCGCGCTCTCAAGTTCTTAAAAATATATGATCCATTGTGTTTTGGAAAATTTCACTACCAATATGGTTATATCGGAGCTTTTTTTAAATCGATTTTATATCTCGGTATATTAGGAAAGGAAAGATACTATTATTGGAAACTTATGCTGTGGACAATTTTAAGGAAACCAAAACTTTTTCCGTTGGCAGTCACATATGCAATTTACGGATTTCACTTCAGGAAAATAGCAGAAGAGATTAACGGGACGTCTGAAATTGCTGCGGGAAAGTGATATCACGCCATCTCCCGTGTTATCCGGTCCAACATCCGTCGCTAAATAATTTGAATCAATTCAGAGAACTGGCCCTTGCGAAGGACATGTTCCCACGCAAGGGCCATAAATGAATACGCTGCAGCGGATGCGAGCGCTTGGCGTCGATTATCAATACCGCAAAATCGCGGCCAGATACTCGGGCATTGGCATTTGGTCCTGCGGCAGCGCATATACCACTGCTCCCTTGGCCAATGCCTGGATCGCCGCGAGGTCGAGCAGATCTCCGTCGTCACCCGTCTGGAAATCGTGAATTTCTGCGTGTTCTGACTGAGGATCAAACGTGCCCCACACCTGTACGCCCACGGCCACAAACAAGACTTCGATCCTTCCGTGATGAGCATAAGCCAGGGTCTGGGACAGATCCGTGGATGTTTTCCCGCTTCCTTCCAACTGGCGAAAACGCGCGACTGCCTCGTCTCTGCTCTTTTTGAAGAACGGTTCGACCAACACCCATGCCTGGGTGTGCAATTCTTCGGACTTTAGCTTGTCTGCATTGCCAGAAATTCCTGATTCAATCAGATTTTGAAGGCTGCTTGCTTCCCTGTAAATTGAAAACAGGGAATCAACTCCGGCCAGCACAAGCGGAGCGCGTACGTCTACAACAAGTTCTTTTACCCTGTCATCGATCATGCGAAACCAGCGCGACATTCTGATCTTTGTTTCGTTGCCTGCGTCCTGACCATGAAAAACCGCTGACCGTGCGTCGGAGCCGGTTCCTGAAGGAGTGCCCGTATGGAACTGCAATTGTTTGTCAGTTGCTCCGTCCGGAATGGTTTCTTCCAGGTTTTGCGGCAGGTCGCCGAGGTCGACTTCATCGATGCTATGCTGCGTGCACTCCAGGAGCCGGACGTTATTCTGGCTGAGCGTCAGGACATAAAAAACACCGTCTGCGGCCTGAATGGGCAATAGCGGTTTGACATGAAACCGTTTGGGAACAACCGTCAGCTCTTCAAAAGTCACAGGCAGCCTGAAAAAACCAAATTTCTCGGCTGAAAAAAACATGGCCAAACCATCGCTTTGGTGATCCCAAAATGATCGATCCTGAATCAGGGCTTCCGGTTCCGCGAGCATCTTCTGCCTTTCCGCATTTTCGACCCCATTTTCGACGAGTATCTTTTCAGCTTTTCGCAAAAGATTTTTGAAACGTATCGAATTCTGTTCTGTTTCTCTCCCGGCCCGAAATGTCGGCAGGAAAAGAGAAACACACCATCCTGAATTTTCATTCAAAAATAAACTCTGAAAATCATCGTGCAGTATTCTATCCATGAGTACCTCGCTCAAGTTAGTAGTTTATGTCTCGATAAAAATTAACATATTCATTGGAATATAATTTTAAAAAGAATCATTGCAATCAGTATAATATATCAAATAGATTGAAATTTCTTTTAGAATACACGTCATTATTTGTTTTGGCAACTTTCACTTGTTAAATTTGCGTCAAAAAATCTATTGTTTCCGGTGAGGGCTCGGACAGGCTCTCCATGATGCAGAGTCTAGTCATCTGCGCGATACCGTCCCTGGCCACGGGCAGCATGATGATCTTCGTCTCGCGCAGCCTTCAAAAACTCAAAGGCAAGAGAGCTGGGAGAACAATATGATATTCAGGGAGTTTCTCAGCGATGCCCAGGTAACTTTGCAAGAAGGATAAATTTGTGTTATACAATGAATATGAGTTAACTCTATTGGGAAATTATGAATTCACATATATCGAAAAAAATTCTTACTTATTCAACCAGATAATCATTTCATATTTAAGTGTATATGATTGATTTTCATATGTTGACAGATAATATCGTAATCGGTTGTTTTCAAATGAATTTGTGATTTTTTAATCGATATGATATATATAAATGAATTTATATGAATTTGTTCAAAGCGTGTCTGTTGATTTCTATATCAATGAAATCATCAAATCACGCTCAAACCAAGGAGAAAAGTCATGAGTATGAAAGACGCCTATGTGAAGAAGCTGCAGAGCAAGCTGGACGAATGGAATGCTGAAATCGACAAGCTCAAAGCCAAGGCTGATTCCGCAGATGCCGATGTTCAGTTGGAATATTACAAAAAGATTGAAGAGCTGCGGACGATGCAGGATGAGGCAAACCAAAAGCTCGATGAACTAAAAAAAGCCAGCGATGACGCATGGGAAGATCTCAAGGCTGGCGTCGACAACGCATGGGATTCCCTCAGTAGTTCTTTCAAGTCTGCTGCGTCACATTTTCGTCGATAATGACGAAACCGAACAAATCTCAAACCATAACCAGGAGACGAGTTATGCGAAAAAAAACGTTAATTATCACTATGATTGCAGTTCTGATGCTCTTTTTTATCCCGACTTCACAAACTAAAGCCGGTAATGACACCGTCACTTCACGGGATGTCAAAGCGGAAACGAAGGAAATGATCAATACCCTTCAGCAATACACCATCGATCAGCGCAATCAGGCAATGAAAGAGGCCAAGCAGGCAATGGATAATATTGACGCGCGGATTGACGAACTGGAAAGTCGTGTTGACAACAACTGGGACAAGATGACCCAGGCGGCCCGCGAGGAAGCCAGAGCTAATCTGAAAGCTTTGCGCCAGCAGAGAAACGAGTTGTCCGAATGGTACGGAAGTTTCAAGAACAGTTCTGAAGATGCTTGGGAACAGATGAAAAATGGATTTTCAGACGCCTATCAGGCGTTGAGCGATTCTTGGGAAAAAGCCAAAAGCGAATATGATGCAGAGAAGAAGTAATAATGCTTGAGGTGTTTTGCCTAAAATACCAGTTGAATAATGTAAGTACAATCGGCGCAGCAATGCGCCGATTGTACTCATTTTGACATTTGTCAGTAATATATATGGGAAAATGCATTGGTATTCGTTGTTGGTGCCTTTCATGTGTAGTAGTTCATACTTGATCTGACAGTCGCCCTTTTAACGGGGTGCAGGTCTGTCGGATTTAGTTCAAGCCAGCGACCTTTTCCTGCCAGATGC
>NZ_JADBGG010000045.1 GCF_014873765.1 Desulfomicrobium macestii
CGAACAGATGCCCCAGGTAAAAATGGCGATGTAAGAATGGCGGAGATTCCACCTAAAAATCAGGCGAATCTGTTCAAACAAACTGAGCCACTTCTGTATTTAACCACTCTCAAGAGGAGTTGAATACCTTTATGGAGTGGCTAAAACTCTTATATGGGTGGTTGAGTTGCCACAGCACGTGACTAAACCCCTTGAAAGAGAGTTTCAATATTGGCGTCTGCCCGGCAAATCAAAAAGAAGCGGGATACTGATCCCGTCAATTCAAGACAAAGGCAACGGGAAAGGCTCTCCAGATGAGGATGTCTGTCGCTGCCCCGTCGCTGCCCCGTCGTTGACCCGTCGTTGCCTCCGTCGCTGGTTCTCTCGTTCCCTCCGTCCCTGCCTCCATTAAAGAAATCCAAACATCCAAAGCGGAATCCTTCGCCCTACGCCTACCTCGATGTTGTCGAGAGCCAGCCAGGCGTTTTCCACTCCTTTTATCTGCCCGCCATCCTTGCCTTTCCCGCCGATCTCGAAGGTCAGGCTGCCGTCGACCAGAAAATCACCCTTGGGCGCGACCCTGACCGTATGGTCCGCCTGCAGCGTGTTCAGGAAGAACGTTTCGCGGATCGCGCCGCTGTCCGCTGCCGAATTGCCGGACAGGGCATGATAGAGGTTGGGGTTGTTCAGGTAGATCTTCTCGGGCTTCTCCATGGCGCGCAAGCCCTTGTCACTCTTGGACACGGTCAGCAGAATGCCCGCCTCCTCCAAAAATCCCAGATAGCCTTTGAGAGTGCGCTCGTCGCCGATCTCGAGCATGCCCTTGAGCGCCTTCATGTCGGGAGTGAACGGCACCAGCCCCGCAACGACCGCCAGGAGTTTGCGCATCTTGCGGATGCTCGCTCCGCCAAGCGCGGGATGGATGGCGGGCAGATCCACCTCCAGGGTGGCCTGGACCTGCTGGGTCAGCGTGAGCTGGAACTGCGCCGTGTCGGGATATTCCAGGAAATACGGATAATATCCACGCGCAAGGTAATCGTTGAAAAGGGGCAGCACCTTGTGCCCGCCCTGCTCCAGCTCGCGGACAATCAGCTCCGCCGTCCGCTCATGGCCGCCCGTCAGGTCCGTGAGCGCCCGTCGCACGAACTCCAGCCCGTGAACCATGCCGAGATACTCCCGGAACGAAAGTCCCCGCATCCGCAGGACCAGGGCCCTGCGACTCAGATCGTGGCTGCCGCGCACGATCTCCAGAGCCGAACTGCCCGAGGCGATGATTTTCAGGGCCGGGAAGGTGTCGGCCATGCTTTTCAGTTCCATGGACCAGGATGGATATTTGTGGATTTCATCGAAGCAGATGAGCTCGCCGCCATACTTATGGAATTCATCGGCAATCTCATACAGCGACGAACGTGCGACCAGAAAATGGTCCGCCTGCACATACAAGCCCTTGCGCGTAAAAACATCCCCGCCACTGCCGGCCAGCAGGTGCTGGATCATGACCGTGGTCTTCCCGACCCCGCGCGGACCGACGATAATGTGAAAACGGCCGCCGGAAAGAGCTTCCTCAAAGAAAGGACGTCTGTAGGGACGATTGCGGACGCGGATCAATGTCTGGCTGAGGCCGAAAAGGTCGTCGAGCATGGCGAACTCCGAAAAATAGGATTGGAGTCCGACCATATTTATTTTTTGATAGGATCACAATACTATTTTCAGACGCACGGACGTTGCCTTGGGCGTAGGTGCAACCGTGTTGCTGGAAACCTTTGCCCGGCGGCGTTAATGTGGTGGCGGATTAGGGAGTAGTGATTGGGAAAGGCAGCGACTGAGGCAACGACCGGAAAAACGACGGAGGCAGCGGGAAAGGCATCCCAGATAGAGGTGTCTGTCGCTGCCTCCGTCGCTGCCTCCATCACTGCCTCCGTCGCTGATTCTATTCCCGCTCCTTCGCCAGATACTCCATAAGAGCCTGTTCATCCATGGTCGGTGCCAGGGCGTTGCCTTGGGCGTAGGTGCAGCCGTGTTCCTGCAGTGAGCACAGGTGCGTTGCGTCCTCGACGCCGGGGGCGATGAGGGTGAGGCCGGTGCTTTTGGCGATGGCGGAAAGGCTTGCCAGTACTCCCGGATCGTTCTGCAGGGAAACGTTCAGCTTGAGCCCGCGCAGCGGGAAGTGGTGCAGGTCCGCAAGGGAGATGTGGGTCGCGTCGAAATGATCCACGACGATGCCCACCCCGGCCTTGTCCACCTCCGCGAAAACACTTGAAAACCGCTCCCCAAAATATTTCAGCCACTCCTCGCGCACCTCCAGAACAATGGCCTCGGGTCTTAACCCATGTTCAAGGACGACCTCCGTCAACTCCTCGATGAAGCCAAGACGCAGGGCGTTTCTGAGAGAAACGTTGAGGCCCAGAAAAAAACTTTCCCCCATGACCTGCTGAAAACGCTTCAAGGCCGAGCAGGATTTCCGGACCGCCCACGCCTCAAGTTCGAACACCACGTCGCTATGCTCCGCAAACGGCAGAAACCATTCAGCCCGCAACAGTCCCTTGCGCTTGTGGTTCCAGCGCATGTACGCCTCGACTCCGCAGATCGTTCCGGTCTGCAGGTGCACTATCGGCTGATAATGCATGCACACTTCGTTCTCCAGGAGCGCGCTTCGCAGCCCGCTTTCGATCCGCAAGAACTGCACGGCCTCGTTGTTCTGCCGGTCATCGAAGATCACAATCTGCCGCTCACCCCGCTGCAACGCCCGACCGAGCGCGACCCTGGCATCCTTGAGCATGTCCTTTTCGTCCGTATAATCCCTGGGGGCCATGACCACGCCGAAGCTGCACGTCACCCGCAACTCGCTCTGACCGAGCTTGAACGCCCTGGCGGTTTCCTCCTGGATGCGCTGGGCGACGCGGACGGCTCCGATGACGTCGGGGACATTGTCCAGCAACATGAAGAACTGCTCGGAATCCAGATATGCCGGAATATCGAGGGTGCGCAGACATTTTACGGTCCGCTTTGCAAGCATTTCAAAAAAAGCCCTCTGATCCTCGATCTGAAGGAGAACCTGCTCCGCATTGTCGATGCCCATTACCAGTAAGGCGAACGCGTAGTCCGGATGGCGGATGGAGCGCTTCAGGGCGTACTGCAGGCTGTCGGAAAACGCGTGGTCGGAACCTGCTTTCGGGCTATCCGAGCCCGGCGAATCCGTGGCCGGATGATAATGCGCGGAGAAAAAAAGCGGATGGTCCTTCTCATCCTTGTGCAGATAGACGCGGACATGGCAGGGCACGAACTTTCCACCGGACGTTTGCAGCTCCGTATCAAGTTCCTGTGTGCGGCCGGTTTCAAGAAGGGAGGCCAGGACATTTTCCTGCAAGGCCTGAAAATCCAGGCTCGCCAGATCGAGAGTCCAGTTGCGTGTCGCAAGTTCAAACCGGGAATAACCGCTGAGATTGAGAAAAGCCTCGTTTCCCCCCAGAATCCGTCCGTCGGCGTACCCGGCCATTACCGGAGTTTCCAGATGACCGAGAATTTCTTCCATGAAAACATTTTTCTGCGCCAGGCGGTGATACTCCACAAACCCGTCGAGAACCGAATCGGCCGAAGGCGTTGCCTCGGCGGGCCTGTCTGACGCGGAAGACAAATCTGGCCTGAGATAGACATCCGAATCGATGATCACGGCGGGAGAGGTCATGAGCGCGCCCAAAGCCTCGGGCTGCAAGGGGGGACGCACCAGCGTGAAGGACACCATGGCCGACCTGGGTTCCCCGGACCGAGCCGGAACCGGGCCCTGCGAATCTTCCGCGGACGGTTCCGGGGCGCGCCGGACCTGGACACGACAAACCCTGAACGCGCCACTCCCCGCTTCGTCCCTGACAAGATCATACGCCGGTGAATCCACATCCCCCGGTGCATCGAAATGAGCATCGCCACGCAGGGGGCCAGGCGCCGGAGTCCGGCAAGGCTGATCGTCCTCGCCACCATCAAGCGCAAGCCGATGGCCTGCAAGGCCTGCCTGGGTTTTGAGCGCATCGAGAAAATTCCGGACGCTCTGCTCGGAAGTGCAGATCACAATGCAAGAATCGACAGGCAGAAGAAAGAGAAAGTTGTCCAGATCGGGAGAGACACGACGCAAACGGAAATATTCCGTTTTTCCTGAAGCATTCAAGGAAGGAAATGAGAAAAAAACCAATTCTTCCGGTGACAGTAAATTATTACTCACGGCACATCCCGGCTGTCTTATCTCATCTTTTGGAACTCGGACTTGCGTGAAAGTTTTAAGACACAATTTATTTTTCTATACATTGCGGTCTTAAAGTCAACGAAAGCGGCTTTGTGACGACACTCTAAAAAGTCGCAAAAGAACCTGGGTGTCATTCCCGCGAACGCGTGCCAGCACGGCCAGCCGGACCAAGCCGGGCAATAGCATGAATGTCGGACGATAGCGCGAATGTCGGGCGATAGCGCGAAATCAGTTCTTTTCGGATAGTTAAAAAGGCATGGCTCCCCTTCTTCAAGGGGATGACGACTTTATGCAGGCCGCCTTTACCCCCGTCGCCACAGCCATTGCAGAAAGCCGCCGGATTTTTCCGGTTTCTTTTCCGTGGGCATGGGCGGGGTTTTGGCGGGTGGAACCTGGGGGGTGATGGCCTCGGGCTGCGCGGGGGCCGGCGGCACGGAGTGCCCGGGGTTCGATTCCCCGACTTTTGAAGGCGTGGTCCCGGCTGGCTTGCGCAGATCCGCAAGCTCCAGGGCCATGAGCTGCACGTCCGTGCCCCAGGCCGCGAAGCGCTCCTCCATGACCGTCAGGCGGCGCTCCATGGCGGCCAGGCGCTCTTCCAGATCCGGCGTGACCGTCATCCCGGCCGAGGGCTGAGTGTCCGCCAAGGCCTGGACACCGTTTGAATGCAGCATGGGCGCCATGTCCCGGGCCACGTCCTGCACCACCTCGGGGCCGATGATGGTCAGCTCGTCGGCAAAACCGTGCACCAGGGCGGCGTCGCAGATGATGTTGATCAGACGCGGCACTCCGGCCGACACGGTGTGGATGGCCTCCATGGCCTCGGGCGTGAACAGCAGCGGGTTGCCACCGGCCTGGGCCAGGCGGAAGCAGATGTAGGCCCTGGCCTCGTCGAGTTCCAGGGACGGCAGGTGAAACGTGGAGGTGATGCGCTGGGCCAACTGGGTCAGGGTCGGGTCGGCCAGCTTGCGGCGCAGCTCCGGCTGGCCCACCAGCACCACCTGCAGGAGCGGACGGCTGTTGCCCTGCAGATTCGAGAGCAGCCGGACCTCCTCCAGGGCGTCGCGGGACAGGTTCTGCGCCTCGTCCACGATGACGATGGCGTGCCGCCCCTGACTGAAGCGCTCGATGAGAAACTCGTTGAGCATGGCCAGGTTCGCGGCCTTGTCGTCGCCGGGCTCGCCGGCCTCGAACTCGCGGATGATGAGCCGAAGCAATTCGTCGCCCGTGACATTGGTGTTGAAGACCAGCGCCACGTCCACGGCCTTTTCGATGCGTCCCAAAAGATAACGGATGAGCGTTGTCTTGCCCGTACCGATCCCGCCGGTCAGCACCACAAACCCGGTACCCTCACCCAGACCGTACTTCAAATGCCCGAAAGCCAGCTTGTGCTTTTCGCTCATGTACAGATAGGCCGGATTGGGCACGATGGTGAAAGGCCGCTCGCGTAGATTGTAGAAATTTTCGTACATGCTTTTCTTGTTTTTTTAATTCATCATTCGCCACAAAAACGCTACAGCGTTTTGTTCATGACAACACCCAGCAGATTCCGTCCTTCCAGCATGCCCAGCGCGGTCTTGAGATCGCCTTGCGCGGTCCGGCCTTCGTCGGCGACGAGTACGATGCCGTCCACATATTCCGCGAAGACCAGTGCATCGGGGATACCCAGCAGGTGCGGGCAGTCGAAGATGACGTAGCGGTCCGGGTAGCGGCTCTTCATCTCCGCCACGAGATCCTGCATGCCGGGCGAACTGATGATATCCACGGAATCCTCCTGGGACCCGCCCGCGGGCAGGACCACGAGCTTGTCGATGCCCGGGTTCACGAACAGGTCCTCCACGGGCAGGCCGCGCAGGAAATGGTCGGACAGTCCGGGCCGCGAGTCCATGCCCAGGCCGCACGAGATCCCGGGCCAGCGCAGGTTGGCGTCCACCAGCAGCGCCGTCTGGCTCGCGTCGCGGGCGATGGTGATGGCCAGGTTGGTGGCCACGGTGGTCTTGCCCTCACCGCGCCCCGCGCTGGTGACCATGATCGTGTTCAGGCCCCTGGACCGCGTCTGACGCAGGATTTGCGTACGCACGACATTGAAGGCGTCCCGCAGCTCGCGCGGCGCGCCCTCTCCAAGAAGCCTGCGCTCCTCCATCTTGTGGAAGCAGGCCTGCTCGACCTTGGTCTGCTCGTAACGCACCTCCACGCTATCCCGCCGCCCACCACCCCCGGCCTGCGCGGCAGGCGCGGCAGGTGCGACCTGTGCGACAGGCGCCACGTGCGTCACGGTCCTGGCCGGGACCGAATCGGGCACGATGATCCCACCCGAATACCCCGCCGCCAGCCGCTCCGCTTCCTCGGCCTTTTCAAGGGCCTTGATGATCTTACTCATGTTACTCCTGAATATTTGAGAGGGTACGACGGAGGCAGCGACAAAGGCAACGACGGAGGCAACGGGAGAAGCAGGGCAAGAAATTTACTCGTATCACCCCTGCCTTTGCGTCGATCCTGTCCCAGACGTCCATCCTTGCCTTATCTCTACCTTGTCGGCGCCTTACCCCTGTCTTATCCCCGTCTTATCAATATCTTGTCGCAGCCTCTATCGCTGCCTTTGTCGTTGCCTCTATCCCTGCCTTTGTCGTTGCCTCTATCGCAGCCTTTGTCGCTGCCTCTATCGCAGCCTTTGTCGCTGCCTTTGTCCCTGCCTCTATCCCTGCCTTTACCCTAAAACCTGTCCAAGATCTGATAAAAAATAATGTCCAACGGTCGCACGTACACGTGGAAGAGCAGCACCAGCACCGCGAACGCGCCCGCCAGGCCCGACATGACCAAGGCTATCTTGCGTTTGCGCCTGACCACTTCCGCGCCCGTGGCGATGTAGGGGATGGCCCCCAGGAGCGGCGCGTCGGTCAGGAGGCGCAGGGAGCGCATGCCGCGCACCGAGCCGTCCATGGCCTCGGCCAGGGCTCCGCAGCCGGCTCCGAAGCCCACCGACATGACGAACCCGACCAGCATGAGCAGCATGCGCTTGGGCTTGGCGGGCACCTCCGGCAGCATGGGCGGCTCGATGAGGGTCAGCTTCTCGCCGGCCCGCTCCTGCTCAAGCTCCTTGGAATCGCGCGCGGCCATGAGCTTCTGCGAGGTCTCCTGGAACTTGAACTGGGCATTCTGATGATCCCGTTCGAGCTTGCGGTACTGCTGCTCCACCCGCGGCGCGTTCTCCAGGCGGCGGGTCAATTCGTCCTGGCGACGGCGCAGGTCGGAAAGCATGGCCTGCTGACTCTGCAGGTCCATGGCCGTGGCCTGCAACTGGCTCTTGAGCGCCATCCAGGCCGGGTTGTCGGCACTTTCGGCCACGGAACTTGCGACCATCCGGCTGGACCCCGCCCCGCTGGCCTCAAGGGCCTCCACACGACGCTTCGCCGCGAGCACGTCGGGATGATTCTCCCCGTATTTGGCGCCAAGATCGGATAGCTTGGCACGCTCCGCCGCCAACTCCTCGGCCAAATCGACGCTGACTCCCGAACCCTCCAGGGCCGCGATCTGCTCGCGCAGCTTGATGACCTCCGGATGCTTGTCCGAATGCGTGGCCGTGAGCGACACGTATCTGGTTTTGAGCGCCCGCAACTCCTCCACCGGAGGCAGCACGCGCCCGCCGTCGGCCGTGACCAGGGTGCGCTGCGGCGTGATCGTGGCCAGCTGCCCTTCCAGAAAGGCCCGGCGTTCAAGGATGCCGCGAATGTTCTCCTGGTGGGCCTGCACGTCGCGCTCGATACGGTCCAGGGTCTGCAGGTTGAGCTGGGTCAGCTCCGGCAGGGAGCCCAGGTGCTCCTCCTTGAACCGGGCGATGAGCTCCTCGGACTGGGCCACCTCGTCGCGCAGGGCCACCAGCTGCTTTTCCAGGAAGGAATAGGCCGTGGACGCCTTCTCCTCGCGGTTCTTGAGGTTCTCCTCCAGAAAGAGGGAAACCAGGGTGTTGGTGGTCTGCAGGACCTTGGCCGGATCCGTGCCCTCGAAGCCCACGGAGAAGGCGATGGTCGCCGTGGACGGCCGCCCCGTGTTGCTCATGACCTCGGCCTGGATGGGCTCCATGGTGATGTTCTTGCGCATCATGGCCACCAGCGCCTCGGAAGTCATGGTCTTGCGCTCTTCCTGGTACAGGCCGACGCGCTCGATGATGCTCATCAGGTTGGAGCGGTTCAAAACGACCTGGGTGATGGTCTGAAGCCGCTCCTCCACGAATCCGGTCACCGTGGAACGCACCAGTTCCTGCGGCACCTCCTGCCCTTCGATGAGAATCGTGGCCGAGGATTGATACTTGGCGGGCAACAGGGCCACCACCACGGCAACCACGACGAAAAAGGCCACGGCCGGCAAAACCATCTGCCAGATGCGCCGCCGGACGACGCCGACAAGGTAGCCAAGTTCCGTATCTTCACTGAACTGAGACATTTATTCTCCTTGGGAGATTTGTGATTGGCGAATGGTGAATGGACAAGAAATGCACGTATCAATTGCCAAGAAATGACAACTCGCCATTCAAAACAAAAATATCAATCCACACAAAATTCTAACCATTCACCATTCACCATTCACTATTAACCAGTAATTATTCACCAAACTCCAGGCCAATCCATCGTCACTCCAAGATATACGCGATTGCGGTCGGTAATCTCACTGGCTTCGATATCGTCTTCATGGGTATACAGATAGCCGCCGTCCAGGGTGCAGTCCTCGGTCAGACGGTAGCGCAGGGTCGGGCCCAGGCTGTAGGTCTGGGTGTTCTCGTCCTGCACCAGGCCAGAGGTTTTGGACATGTACCAGGCCAGCTGCACCCCAAGATAGAGGCGCTCGGACAGGTTGCGGCCAAAAGAGGCGCGCAGGCGGTCACGGGTGATGAGCTCGCCGTAGGTCGAGGGTGATTCGGACCTGTCGGCGCTCAGGGTGAGTTTCCAGACTTCGTCGGTCCAGGTGGCCGAGACCGAACCCGAAAAGGTCAGCTGACTGTCGTCCAGGCTCAGCCCCGAGTCGAACTCCACCTCCGATTCGGTCTGACTGGCTCCGCCCATGACCTGAAACTCCAGGGTCTCCGAAGCTTTCCAGGCAAAACCGGCCAGGGCGGACAGGACCAGCTGCGAAGTCTCGCCGTTGACGAGATCGAAGCGGTAGGCCTGCGCACCGGCTTGGCCGATGACGCGCCACAGGCCGTCGCCCAGGGCGTGACTCCAGGTCGTGGTCAGGCCGCCCATCTGGTAGTCGGTAAAGCCCGTGCGCTCGTAGCGGACCAGTCCGGCGCTGCCGTCAAGGGACAGCTCGTCGCGCTCGGTCAGGTGCAGGGTCAGGCCCGGGGTGGCCGTGTAGGAATTGCGGGCCTCTTTTTCCGTGGTGATGCCCGACTCGTCGAACTCGCTCTCCACGGTGTGGTCCCGGACCCATCTCGCGCCGAGGCGCAGCACCAGCCGCTCACTTGCGCGATGGGAGACATTCGCCCCGAGCTGGACGTTCTCGCGGGAGTATTCGTCGTGCTCGGCGTACTGAAAGGCATCCAGGCGGCCCTGCAGCCCAAGGCGCGTCACCTCGTCGCCTCCCTCGACCTTGAAGGCCGGAGAAAGCATGAGTTCGGCATCGCAGTCGCCCTTGCCAAGAGTGTTGTCGTCATAAGCCGCGCGCACGCCGATGGACGGCGTGACCATGGTTTCGCACACGCCGCTTGCAGCGGTCAGCCCCAGGAGCAGGACCGCCGCCGAAAAAGGGACGAAAAAGCGCATGATGGAAGGCGTCATGAGAGCTATCAGGGAACGATGACGATGTCGCCGGGTTCGAGCAGCACGTTCTGCTCCAGGCTCTTGCCGCCCGCGATGTTGTCATAGTCGAAGGGGAGATAGCGCTGCCCGCCCTGGGCATCCGTGCGGATGACACGCACCGAGCCGGTGGAGGCGTAGGGGGTCATGCCGCCGGCCATGGCCAGGGCCTGCAGGACGTACATGGGACCGTCCATGGGAAAGACGCCGGGCTTTTGCACCTTGCCGACCACGGAGACCTTGGGACTGCGCGATTCGATGAGCATGACGGTCACGGGCGCGCCGTGGATGTACTCGCCGATCCTGGTCTCCAGCCCGGCCCGCAGCTCGTCGACGCCGACTCCGGCAGCCTGCATGTCGCCGACCAGCGGAAAGGAGATCTTGCCGTCGGGCCGCACAAGAACCTTGCGCGCCAGGCTCTCATCCCCCCAGACGGAAATCTCGAGCACATCGCCGCTGCCCAGGGGAAAAGCAGCACCCTGACCGGCTTGTGCGGGAACGCAGAGCAGAAAAAAAAGAATCCCGAACCGCATGAACAAATTCATAAATACTCCATTCAAATGCAGAAAATTATTCGCCCCAAAAGCGCCCGGCCCAGTCTGACAGTCGTCAGCAGCTGACTTCGGCCAGCGATCCCAATGGATTCCTGAAAACCGCGCCGATTATCACCCCGGCCTCGTCCAACGCCTTGCGACAGGCGGTGCAGGCCATGTGCAGGGGTTTTCCGTGATCCGAGAACTGAAAGAGCACCTCGAACTCACGCCCTTCCGCAAAGCTCTCGGGCTCGGTCGAATTCAGGCGCAAGCCGATGCCCGTGGTCGAGATGTCGCGCAGCTGCGCCACACGATACCGCCCCCTGCGCCCGTCCGGATCCAGCGTGTGCACCACGGCGAAGCCGGACAGGAGCTGGCGGGTGGCCCTGCGCCGGTCCTGAATGCTGTCATCGGGGGTGGCCTGAAGGGGACCGCCCGGAGCAGGCACGGTCTTGCCACCGGGAGCGTCCTGTTCGCGCAGGTAGCTGTCGAGGTCGGTATCCAGCCAGAGAGGGGGGCGTTTTTTTGTCACGGGGACTCCCTTGCAATTTTTCGCAATCATATGAAAGAATTGTGCCATTTTCAAAATCACCGGTTCATTCCCCGCACACCCGCCCATACCGGGAGGATTCAAGACCTTTCACGCCTTCCCTGCCACTGTCCAATGAAACAGGACTGGCACAGTACGCCACGAGTCAAGCACCATTCGTGTCCGATTGAATCGGACTTTCATCATCCCGGGGCGTTATGAAAAAAATTTTGACAGTCCAATGACCGCATCGATAGACACTTCACATTCATTATTGTTTCGTGTAGTCGCCCTTTTTCAGAGATATAATGCAAAAAATACCATGTATTACATTGATGTCATACATTTTTGTTCTCATTTTTCAGACAATCAAAGTGTATTACGCCAGCGTCATACAATTCAGACTGTTTCAATATGGATGGAAGTGATTTTTCAAAGGCGATAAGGTTATGGCATCAGTACTCATCATTCACGAACGCAGCGATATTTGCCACCTGCTCAGCCCGGCTGTCGAAAGTCACGGGCATGAATGCTTTTCCCTTGCCTCGTGTGAACAAGCTACACTGACTCTCAAAACCACCGCATTCGACATCGTCATTCTTGACATCGACATCACCGAGAAACCCGGCGAGGCTGTGGCGGCACTGGCCAAGTCAGAGTGCAGACCGCATATCCTGATCATCACCAACGGCTGCAATCCCGTCATCCTCGAAGAGGCCATCCGCGCAGGTGCATGGGACGTCGTGTGTTCGCCGTTCACTCACGAGGAACTGGGCCAGGCCATCAACCGCTGCCTGCACCACCGCCGCGCCAGGATGGAGATCAAGAATCACGCCGACATCAAACGCGAGGCCATCCTCGGGACCAGCCCTTGCCTCGAAGAGTGTCTGGAACACATCGCCACCGCCGCGCACAGCAACGTCAACATCCTTATCCTGGGCGAAACCGGGACGGGCAAGGAACTCTTCGCCAACGCCATCCATGAGAACAGCAAACGCGCGGAGAACAATTTCATTGTCGTGGATTGCACCAACTTCCCCAAGACCCTGGCCGAGAGCCTGCTCTTTGGTCATGAGCGCGGCTCCTTCACCGGCGCGGCCGAGGCGCGGGACGGGCTCTTTCGACAGGCCGATGGGGGGACAATCTTTCTCGACGAGATAGGCGATCTGGATATCGAGGTGCAAAAATCGCTGCTGCGGGTTCTGCAGGAACGCCGGTTCAGACCGCTCTGCTCCAAGAAGGAAGTCGCAAGCAACTTCAGGCTGGTCGCCGCCACGAACCGCAACCTCGAAGCCATGGTCAAACGGGGCGAGTTTCGCAAGGATCTCTATCATCGCCTGCGCACCAGCGTGATCCAGCTCCCCCCCCTGCGCGAACGCAAGGAAGACATCCTGCCCATCGCGAGCTACCATGTGCGCCAGATTTGCGCGGAATTAGGCTTTGAAGAAAAGGAACTTTCCTACGAGCTGCACCACGCCCTGACCCTCTACAACTGGCCCGGCAACGTGCGTGAACTGATCAACGTCCTGCACGCGACAGTGCAAAACGGCACCGGGGAATGCAGGCTCTACCCCCAGCACCTGCCTGTGGATATCCGCGCCAAGGTGCTGCTCAAACGTTCGGGCAGACCACAGAGCGACGGGTATCTGGTGGCCGACGAGGATGGCGCATGCAAGGCCAAGGGAGGAACTCTTGGCTGTCCGCTCCTGCCCGCCGCGATTGCCCGGATAGCGACCCGGCCAGCGCCTCCGGCGGAAATTGAATCCATGAACCCGCAAGAGCGACGGCCCGAGGAAATGACCGCAGGCCCCGGTTCGTGCGCTAAGCCATCGGGTGACCTGGGCTCGAAGCCGTCGCCGACGCCCGAAGGCCTGGTCGGATCACTCGCGAAGCACAGACCCGGCAACGGTTTCGCGCAGATCGTAGGCCCGCACATCACGCTGCCCCTCCCCCCGGAAAACGCTTCGGACTCGCAACTGCTTCCTCTGCGCACAGTCCGCGAACTGGCCATGCAGGACGTGGAGGCCGCCTACCTGAAACGCCTCGTGAGCAGCAGCCAGGGAAACTTTCAGCGCGCCCTGACAATATCCGGCCTCAGCCGCGCCCGGCTCTACGACCTTTTGAGCAAGCACAGCCTGAACATTAGTGGGACCTGAATTGGTGGTTTGTGGATTGGTGAATAGTGAATGGATATGGTCTGCTGGTCTTGCCATTCACCATTCACAATTCACAATCTTTCCCTCACATACTTCGGCAGAAATCACTTTTCTTCGATCTTGAATTTGTTCATCCCGAAATTTCGCGACGGATTGGGGTATTTGCTGGTCAGGAGCAGCTTGTTGTCCTTCAGGAAGCCAAGAACGTGATCGACCCGAGGTTCTATCTCGACCGGATCCATTTCATAAAGGCGCGACACCAATCGCACGCATTTGTCTCGTGAAATCCTGTTGTACATGAACAACAGCACGGTCGTACCCTCGACCCCCTTGAATTCAGCCGGCTCGAAACGCCCCTTTTTGCTACCCATGACAACGCCAGTGTTCGACAACTCGACCGAAACGTAATTTCTGGCCACAATGATGATATCTTCCTCGACCGTTTCGTTGTGTGCTTGAACGCCGTCGGCGCAGCACAAAAAGGCAATGATCAGACCGATGCTCAGCGACAGATCCGCTTTGAAGCGTTTCATGATTCCCTCCTTTTTCAGGCATCCTTCCCATGCACATATCAATCCCCGTGCCACAAGCCGTCTTCGGTCATCGCGCCCAATGGCCTCACCGGCCAAGGCCTGCGAGGTTATTGGCGGATGTTGCGCGGCCGAATGAAAGGAGATTTTTGTCTGATTTTTCCGGAAAATGAAAGTTTTCCCGATGGACAGGCGATGGCAGGATAAAATCAAGGACGTGGACTGAACCAACCAAAACAGTGAAAGGACGGGAGGAGGCATTCACGCCGCGGTGCTTACGATCCAGGGATGATCAGCGTGCAAAATCCGAACAGGCGCCCGCGATTCAAGGCGCTTGAGCCCACAATCTCAGGACGGATCTTCAGGAAAATCGCAGAAAACATCCTCGAAGGCCCGGGCATCAAGGATGCGCTCGGCCCAGAGGTCGAGCTGTTCGGGAGTGGCCGTGCGCAGACGTTCCTGGACCCGAATATCCAGGGCATCCTGTCCAAAACGCTTGGTCAGTTGACGCTGAAGAAGCAGTAGTCGACCTTCCTGGCGTCCCTCCTGGCGTCCCTCCTGTTTTCCCCTGTGAAGCAGGCGTTCGGCAAGCGTCATGATCGTACCCTTCTTGGTTGACCCGAAATTAGCGCCACAGCCCCCTTCCTTCAGGTAGGGGAAACGGCGCTCCTGGCAGGGCGCGAGCTGGCGCAGCGCTTTAGCCAGGTGTCTGCTGGTTCTCCACATATTGTCGGATAACCGTAAGCGGTGCGCCGCCACACGAGCCTGCAAAGTAGCTCGGGCTCCAGAGAACGCCCTTGTAATAGCGGCGCTCAATCTCTGGAAACTCGCCGCGTAGGCGCCGCGAAGACGTGCCCTTGAGCGCGTTCACAAGCGTCGAAACCGCCAGCTTGGGCGGATAGTTCACAAGGATGTGGACATGGTCTTCCTCGCCATCCATTTCCACCATCTCGGCATCGAGTTCCGAGCACAGGCGGGCGAATAGTCCGCGCATGTACTTGATGTGCCGGGCCTCGAAAACTCGCCGCCGATACTTGGTCACGAAGACCAAGTGCACGTGCATGAGGAAGACACAATGACGTCCAGTTCGAATTTCGGTTGCATTTTTCATAGACCGATACTATAAACAACTCATGAAGAAAAGCAAGGCTTACCTTTTCACGCTAAAGACCGATTTGAATCTTGAGCGCCAAATGTCCCGCTATGCGGGCTCCTGTCGGTTCGTTTGGAACCGGGCGTTGGCGTTGGAGAAAGGTCGTCTTGACGCCGGTGAAAAGATCTTGCGGTACAACGACATGGCCGCGCAGCTCGTCGCCTGGAAGCGGGAGCCGGAAACAGCCTGGCTTTGCGAGTCACCGTCCCACACGCTCCAGCAGACGCTGCGCAATCTCGATCGTGCGTTCATGGACGCCTTTGACAAGAATAACCCGAAGCGGTTTCCAAAATTCAAGAAGAAAGGCGTTCATGACAGCTTCCGGTTCCCGGACCCGAAGCAATTTTGCTTGGACCAGGCCAATGGCCGGATCAAGCTCCCGAAGCTCGGATGGGTTCGGTATAGAAAAAGCCGCGACGTCCAGGGGGACGTGAAACAGGTTACCGTGTCCCGATGCGGTAAGCGCTGGCGCATGTCCATCCTCTCAGAGCAAACGGTTCCCGAGCCGCGGCACGCTTCGACCTCCAAGGTCGGCATCGATCTGGGCATCCGCGCCTTCGCCGCCCTCTCGGACGGGGCGATCGTTGAACCCCTGAACAGCTTTCGCTCCATGGAGAAAAAGTTGGCCCGGGCACAGCGTAGCTTGGCCCGGAAGGTCAAATTCTCCGCCAACTGGCGGAAGCAAAAGGCGAGGATCGCGGCCCTGCATGAGCGCATCGCCAACGCCCGTGGCGACTTCCTGCATAAGCTCTCGACCGATGTGTGCAAAAACCACGCACTCATCGCCATCGAGGACCTGCGGGTGTCGAACATGAGCCGTTCGGCCAAGGGGACCATCGAGGCCCCGGGCCGGAACGTCAGGGCGAAGGCCGGGCTCAACAAGTCGATTCTCGACCAGGGCTGGGGCGAGTTCCGCCGCCAGCTCGAATACAAGGCCCTGTGGGCAGGGGGCGTGCTGGTGGCCGTGCCACCGCAGTACACATCCCAATCCTGCCCGGAGTGCGGCCGTGTCGATGCCGGTAACCGGCACAAGACCAAGTTCAGATGCCTCGGCTGCGGACACACGGCGGACGCCGATGTCAACGCGGCCATCAATATTCTCGCGGCGGGGCACGCCGTGATGGCCTGTGGAGCGGTAAAGGCTCAAGCGACCGCAGCGAAGCAGGAACCACTCCATGCCGCTTAATGCAGCATGGAATCCTCGGCGTTCAGGCCGGGGAGGATGCCAAAAGCGGCAGGATTCTGCGCGCTTTGCGCTGCTTGCGGGCCAGTTCCCAGATTTCGAGCATGTAGCGCAGCACCTGCAGGGCCACGAAGCGGTCCGGGGTGCTTTTGTGCTCGAACAGGAAATAGACATAGGCGGGCCTGTCACCGCTCAGCCGGACCTCGTAGAGCAGATCCGAATGGTGCATGGTCTGGTCCGGGGCCACGAAGGTATCCTTGCAGATGGCCAGGGTTTCAAGGCGAACATGCCGGACGACGGCCTCCGGCAAATACTGACGAATGAAATCCGCGGCGACATCCTTGTGACTCATGGTTTCGCGAAAGAGCGCGTCGTGGATGTTGTTGACCATTTGCATGGCGCGACCACTACGTCAGGATCGCCAAGAGAAACAACACCACCTTTTGCTTGTGGGATCAGTACGGATATTGATTGCAAGTCTGGGCAACCAAAGCAGAAGGACAATCGATGAAAGACGAAACATGACAGACAAGAAAAAAACGCGCCGGCCGTGACCCATGCCGACGTCGGCGAACCGTTGGGCACTTCGTCATGGAAAGGCCGGAATGACCCGGTCTCTCCATGACGAGGCGCGACAAAAGAAACGGTTACAAATCGTGAACCTCAAGATAGACAAGTGTTTGATTCAGCAATTGATACGCAACTTCTCCAAAAGTGATCGGGCCTACAAAGGGCTCGGTCTTGTGACCTTCGAGCCCCGAATACAGATAGTTGAGAATGCAGTTGCAGGAAAATAAAACATTGTTTCCACTCAACTTGTTCTTTTTCAACTGAGCATCAAACAAGGTGGCGTAATCACTGATCGGTTTGGCGTGCTTGTAGCGAATTCCGGCAAAGACAGGCGCGTAGAACTTAACTTCAGCCCCGGGCTCAACACTCTGAAAACTGATATTGACCAAAGCGCCATAGTAATCTGCAACCAGAGGGAGCTTGGTATCTAGATCGTTCTTTGTGATGTAATCGGCAAAATTCTCTTTCACGCCGTTGACCATGACATCGGTGCATGAAAAACCATCCGATGCAAAAGTGAGGGTATCGCCCCCGCCCTGCTCAAAAATATTCACAATCCCGACATCCACTGTCTTGCCCTGTTTTACATGAACATGCATGACTACGGCCTTCTGCTCGTGAGCACTTCCGCTCAGGCCGTCGAAAACCTTCGGAGAGATCTTTCCCAAATTGTCAAGGTGCACACCGGAAATCCAACCAACCAAAGGTTGACAACCAGTTACTCTTGCCGAGTATTGGCCGGTTTACCTGACCAGCGCCAAGTTAATCAGTGGCGACAGGAAAAAAGCAAAGTCCTGGCAGAGCGACGAAAGCGCCTATGCGAACTGGCTACAGCCGATCATTGGCGACGTGCCGATCAAAGACATTGACGTTGATCATTGGGACCGCCTTATGGGGGCCATGGTTGACGGTGGTTTGGCACCACGAACTAGGCAATATATGGCAGGTGTTCTCCGGCAAGTGCTGGCCTTCGCTTATTCTCGAAAGCTGGTACCCTTCCCGCCGCCGCAAGCCCGCGATGTTGGAGCGACCTTAGGCAAGGGGGGCAACCGCAGGACCAGAACCCTTTCGACGGCAGAACTTCAGCAGATCCTATCCGCCCTGGCCGAACGCGACCGGGCCGCCCACGCAATCACATTGTTTGCCGCCATGACAGGATGCAGGTTTGGCGAAGCCGCCGGTCTGGAATGGAAAGATCTGGATCTGGCCGTGGGGGAAGCGACCTTCCGAGCCACGAAAAATGGCAGAGATCGGGCGATCCCACTACCCGCTCCACTGGTTTCTTTCCTGCTTGAACTCCGGGGCCAGGGCCGCCTTGCCGGTCATGTTTTTATGAACGGTGCCGACAAGCCCTATACTCAGCCGCCGCAACCATTCCGCGATACCGTGCAGGATCTTGGCCTGAATGAAAATCGTGACAAGCGCGACCGAGTTGTATTTCATACGTTGAGACATTCCGCAGCAACCAGACTAGCCAAAGGCGGAATGTCCCTGCCTGACCTGCAAGCATTGTGTGGGTGGTCGTCGCCGATCATGGCGTTGCGATACGCCCACGACGATGACAAGACCAAGCGCAAGGCCATGGACGCCCTTGCCGATGAACTTGTGATGCCTTCCAAGGTGGTGGTCCTTTTCGGCAAATAGACGATCATCTTTTCAGGGTCTAGGCCGGGAGTAATTGCCCCGACCGAAAAGCGCACTACTGCCCCAGCAGCGCCTGGCCCTGGATCTTTAAACATGGGGCATGGGGGCAGACGATATGAGACGGATTAATGGGTTCGGGTTGCAAAATGTTCTTGGCATTTTAAACCAGGAACTAGTTAATTTTGTAAAAGAAGGACTTCCATGTTGGACCGCAAGCGGGCTTGAAGTAACAGTCAAGGACTATACTGATGGTAGCGGGACAAAACGTCTCTTCACACATAAAGAGCTACGATACCCTTGGGACGATAAAGCATTTCGCGGTCATATAAGTACTTGCAGTTTTTTGATTGATGAAACAAAAGCTTTCTTGCAAGAGAAGCATCCCGAAATACTCGAATACTTGTCCAGTACATACCCGCCACAAGATACCGCAGTCTCGACGCCGCCCACGCCCACGACCGAGCCGATCCACGATCAGCAGGTGGAAGAGAAAGAACCGACCGATGCCGCCTCATATGTTGCCTGGCGACGGAAAAAGATCCGCAGCATCCATGAAGGTCAGCTTATGCTCGAAGTCCAAGATCGTTGGGGCAGGCCGCCGGAGAAGACCATGGACCGTGCAGAAATAGCAGCCCTTGTCCGGGGAGAAGAACCGCCAAGCCCTAACGACACGGCCAGAAGGCAGAGCCTTGAAAACGCCTTCAAATATGAGACCAATCAATACAAGAAAAGGCTGAAGAATTAGCCGGGGGAAACCCCGGTTTTTTTGCGCCTACCCGCCGGACCCGAAATCTACGCCGAAAATCACTACCTTTACCCGTTTTCTACGCCCTGACAGCAGCCTAAAAGATAAGCGATAACAGCATCATACATTCACTTAACGCCACGTTGAACGTGGAAGGTGGTTTTATGACGTTGTTATCGGAAAAGTTGATTCAGTCCTGGCCAGCCCCGCTCGTTGCCCGCGCCGAAGTGGGTCGTTTCAGCGGTGGGCTACTCCATCCCAGAACCATGGCGAACTTGGACGCCCTTGGCGAAGGGTGCGGCAAGATCACGATCGGACGCAGGGTTGCTTATGACCGTGACGCCCTGGCCAAGTGGATTGAAGCCCGCGCCACGGGTCAGGTGGTGCAGGCATGAAGAAAAACAGAGTAACCACTGACCGCCCTTTTTTGGATACCGCCGCCGCCATCAAGAACTGGCCAAGCAAGTTTGTCGCCAGAGATGAAGTGGAACAGTTTTTCTCCGGGGCCGTCACGAATACGCAGGCGGTTGTTTTGGAAATATGGGCCGGGCTGGAATACGACAAGCATTTGACCAGAGAGATCCAAGAGAAAGAAGGATTCCGCCCTATCCGTGCAAAGCATCGTGGTCGTGACGGTTGGACCGCCGCATCGTTGGCTATGTTTGTTGAGCAGCATCCCGATTGGATGGAGAGATCCAGGGCCGCCGCGATTGAGTTTGACGCGCAGCAGGCGAAGGGGGCCAGGGCATGAGAAAGGAAATGCCCCACGCGGGCACGCAGGGCAAAGGAATGGGGCTTGTGAAACGTGGCGTTTCTTGGCTTCAATGTTTCACAGAGCAGGCGGACAGTCAAGAGTTGATCATGCTGGCCGCAATACTGGCAGGGTCGGTGCTGCTATGAGCTATATCCCACGACAGGATGATGGACCAGCGGCTATGGAGCGGGCCGCCGATGCCTTGGAGTATATCGACGCCCACGACCGCGAAATCTGGTTGCGTATGGGCATGGCCCTGAAATCAGAGTTTGGCGAAGTTGGCTTCGCTATCTGGGACGATTGGAGCGGGTCAGCGGATAACTACAGCCAGCACGACGCCATGACCGTATGGCGCGGCATCAAGTCCGGTGGCGGTGTCGGCATCGGCAGCTTGTTCCACCTGGCCAGGGAAAACGGGTGGCGCGATGACGTGACCTACACAGCCGAGACCATGACGCCGGAACAAGTCGAACAGCGCAGGCAGGCCAGGATGCAGGCGACAGCGCAGGCCGAAGCCGAGATCCAGCAAGAGCAGGCCAGGGCCGCGAAATGGGCGGTTGAGATCTGGCATCGTGCCGCGCCGGTACAGATCAATCCATACTTGGAGCGCAAGCAGGTGTCGTCAACGGCAACGATTCGGCAAATCGACGTGTCGGTGGTCAATGAGATGATCGGCTATCGGCTCAAGTCCAAGGGTGAAGAATTGGAAGGCGACGTGCTGGTGGTACCCATACGCCGGGCAGGATCGACGGGCCTATGCTCGTTGGAGTTTATCGACGGCACAGGCCGCAAGACTGCCTTGGCAGGACGCGGGACGAAATCGGGCGCATATTGGGCTACAGAGCGATTTGATCGCCCGGCCATACTTTTGGTCGGGGAAGGTGTCGCGACGGTTCTAAGCGCATCACAGGATGCACAGTTGCCAGCCGTGGCCGCCCTTTCATGCGGAAATCTGAAGTCAGTGGCCGTGGCTATGCGCGAACAGTACCCGAACGCCAAGATCATCATGCTTGCGGATCTGGATAAGCAGACCGGCGAACCTGATCAGCACGCGATTGACGCCGCCGCCGCCGTGGATGGTTATGTGGCAGTGCCGGACTTTGGCCAGGATCGGGAGTCAGGGCAAACAGACTTCAATGATCTTCACGTCGCTATGGGGCCGGACGCGGTGCGGGAATTTATCACAAAATCTTCACAACCGTTAAAAAAAGGTGGGGCAGGTGGGGCAGATGGGGCCAGCCCAAGCGGGCCGGGGGTTAAGCCCTGCCCCACTACTGAAAACGGAAGTGGGGCAAGTGGGGCAGCAGGCCCAAAAAGTGGGGCAGCGATGCCCAAGGGCTATTTCGTCAACGCCGCCGGGCTACATTATCTCGACGATTCTAATCCTGACAAGGAACCAGTGCCCTACCGCCTAGGGCCGGTCATAGAAGTGTTGGGCTGGACGCGGAATACTGACAGCAGGGAGTGGGGGCAATTACTCCGGTGGCGAGATCCTGATGGTGTTGTCCATGAATGGGCCATGCCTGCCAGCCTGCTTTTCGATCGGGCCGGGGGCTGGGTGGCGGAATTGGTGCGCGGGGGCTGGATACCGGAACCGGGACAGAAACAGCGGGCTTGGCTGGCCGCGTTTTTCTCCAAGTCGAATCCGCCGGAGCGGGTGCGGTGCGTTTCGTCGGTTGGCTGGCATCATGGCCGGTTTGTGTTGCCGGATCACGTCTATGGGCTTCCCGGTGCCGAGCCGATTGTCATGCAATCCGCCATGAGTGCGAATCCGTATCAGCAGGCCGGGGGCCTGGCCGGGTGGCAGGAAACGATAGGCAAGTGGAGTGTCAGCAACAGCCGCTTGACCCTGGCCGTATGTCTGGCCCTTTCCGGGCCGCTACTCGCCAAGGCAGGCATGGGGCCGGGTGGCGTGAATATGTTTGGCACATCGTCCACGGGCAAGAGCACCTGTCTGCTTGCCGGATTATCAGTCTGGGGTGGACCCGATGCCAAGGCCAGTTGGAACGCGACCAAGAACGGGCTGGAAGGCGCGTTGGAGATCCACAACGATACTTTCTACGCCCTGGACGAAATGAGCGAAGCCCCAGGCCGATCCATGAGCAAAGTGGTTTACATGCTGGGGAATGGAGCAGGCCGGGCACGGGCGCATCAAGACGGCAGTGCTCGACGGGTGCGGAAATGGCGGTGCGCGGTTTTTTCCACTGGTGAAATCCGAGTGGAAGACAAGCTGAAGGCAGAAGGTCAGCAGTGCCGAGCCGGTCACGGTGTCCGCCTGCTTGAATTGCCAGCGGATGCTGGGGGCGGGCTGGGATGCTGGGAAGACCTTCATGGTCATGCTACCGGGGCGGAGTTCTCGCAATCCATCACGGACGCAGTATCAGATCATCATGGGCACGCGGGCCGGGCATTTGTTCAGAACCTGATTGATCGTGAGCAGGATCTGACCATTGCCACGGATCTGGACGCCATCACAAAAGCATGGACGCCTGAAGGGGCCAGTGGGCAGGTGGTGCGATGTGTCCGCCGATTTGCGCTTATGGCCGTGGCTGGCGAACTGGCCACTGTCTTGGAAGTCACGCCCTGGACGCCGGGTCACGCCATGCAGATGGTCAAGCGGTGTCTCGACGATTGGTTGCAGGCCAGGGGCACGACCGGCGACATGGAGCACGGACAAGCAGTTCAGCAGGTGTTGAGCTACCTTGCCCGATATGGCCAGGCACGTTTTGAAAATCTGGATACGCCTGAACCGGGCCGGATTATCGATCGCAGCGGATTCAAGCGCACGTCAACAGGCGGTCGGGTGCAGTTTGTTTTCCTGCCTGATCAGTTGGCAGCAGTGGTGCCGGGCCTGAACATAACGCAGGCGGTCAAGTCCTTGGACAAGGCCGGTCTGCTACGCCGCAACGACAAGCACCTTTCGCAAAAGATCACCCTGCCCGAACTTGGGCGATGCCGATGCTATGTCATCGAACCGCCGGATCTGGAAGGGGGTGATGTATGTTGAGCGTTGCCCACCTGCTTGATCAGCAGGGTCAGTGCCCCACTTTTACGGATGGTGCCCCACTACTGCCCCACTGCCCCACTTTTGAAAATGGAAGTGGGGCAGGGCTTAACCAAGGAATGACGGGGCCTAGCCCCACTTGCCCCACCTGCCCCACTAAAAAACAAGCAGTGCGTGAAAAATTGGAAACCGGGTCGGAAACGCCCATTTCGATGGAACCATTGCCGGGCCGCCACTTTATCGACCCGATTGAGCATCACTATCTGACCAGCGCCAAGACCATGCAGAATCTGTCAGAGTGCCGGGGCTACCCGCAAGCCTGTCAGCGGTGCCGATTACTCATGGCGGATATGCAGACCTGCCTGCTAGGGCCAGGGGGTGATGATGAGCGATGATCGGCAGCGAATCAACGAGCTTTTCGTCCTATGGGCAGGATCGAATTTGCAGACAAAAGACGGTCTCTTGAACCTGATCACTGGTGGCAGGCCATTTAATATTGGCGACCGTGCCCGCGCCGAAGCTATGCGCGAAATATGGAGCGAACTTCCAAAAGATCAGCAAGATCTGTTTTTCAAGGGGGCCTTTAAATGAAAGATCATTTGAATCCACCATGCCCCACCTGTAATGGGCTGGAAGTTGTAAAACTCCAGGGGGCTTTTAAGATCGATTGTTGGAATCATCAGATCCGATATCAATGCAAGACTTGCGGAGAGCGTTTCTTGTGTTGGTGGAGTGGCGAACTTTTACGGACATATCAAGGACGGGGGAAGAAATGAAATCACTGACAGCGAAGCAAGAGCAGTTCTGCCTGGAATACATCAAGAGCGGTTCAGCATCAGATGCATATCGGGCGACATACTCCGATAAGGGCAAGCCAGCAACAGCATGGCGACGTGGAACAGAATTGATGCAGACGCCCCACGTCCTAGCCAGGATTCAGCATCTACAGAGCGAAGTCGCCGCTAGTGTAGTGTTGACCATGCAGCAGCATCTTGGAGACCTGAAAGAACTTCGCGACAAGGCCGCCGAAGACGGGCGATGGTCCGCAGCGGTCGCCGCCGAAGTTGCACGGGGCAAGGCCGCCGGGCTTTATGTTGAGCGCATCGAGTCCAAAGTTACAGCGCAGCTTTTACCAGCATCCATTGAAGAGTTTGTGTGATTTTGACAGAGACACAGAAAGCCTTCGCAATATGCAAGGAACCAGCGCCGTGTTTTTGTGGTGGATTTGGATCTGGAAAATCAGCAGCAGCAATAGCAAGAGCTATGGGACTAAAGACGCAATTCAAGGATTGCGATATTGCCTATTACTTGCCAACGTACCCACTAATCGAAGATATTGCATATCGACGTTTCCCGGAGTTATGCGAACGAAAGAATATTGCGTACAAACTGAATAAGTCCAGTGCGTTTATAGAGTTTCCAAGCGCGGGCCGAATCGTATTCAGGACCATGGAAAATCCAGAAAGGATTGTCGGCTATGAAGTCGCCCACAGCATCCTTGACGAATTGGATACCCTGCCCACGGAAAAGGCCCGGATGGTCTGGAACAAGGTGATAGCCCGCAACCGGCAGAAATGCTCATGGCCCAATACCGTGGCGGTCGCGACTACGCCAGAAGGATTCCGTTTTGTTTACGAGCGATGGGTCAAGAATCCCGCGCCGGGCTATGTGTTGTTCAAGGCCAGGACGATGGACAACGCCGCGAACCTGCCAGACGGCTACATCGACAATTTACGAAATGCCTACCCGTCAAACTTGCTTGCGGCATATCTGGAAGGCGAGTTCGTGAACCTGACCCATGGCCGTGTCTATGCCGAGTTCGACCGCGAAGCGAACAGCAGCGACGAAACGATCAAGCCGGGCGAACCGCTTTTCGTGGGCATGGACTTCAACGTGGGAAAAATGGCCGCCGTGATATGGGTTGTCCGTGGCAAAGATCCGCACGCGGTTGATGAGATCGTGAACGGATACGATACGCCAGACATGATCAGGCAGATCCAGGGCCGCTACCCTGGCCACAGAATAAACCTTTATCCCGATGCATCAGGTGGTGGCCGCCGGTCGGTTGACGCCAGCCAGTCAGATCTGGCTCTACTCCGGCAGGCGCGTTTCTCGGTGTTCGTGAACGGTCGCAATCCGGCAGTCAAGGATCGGGTGCTGGCCACGAACAAGTTGATATGCAGCAGCGGGGGACGGCATGTTGATCAGCACCCCTATGAAGCCAAAACGTCGGCACCCTAATGGAGCCAGTTCATCGGCACCCTTAATGGAGCCACTTGGTGTGCACCCCTAA
>NZ_JADBGG010000046.1 GCF_014873765.1 Desulfomicrobium macestii
CAGAGAAGGCCCTCGATTGTTCAGAAGTATTTCCACGGACAACATGTTCGATACGCAGCCTAAAATGTTAACTGTTTAGGGCTCGGAGTAATAAAACCTCCCCGGCCGTGTTACAAGAATAAAAAAAGTAACACGTTGGCACTCATATCAGCCTCTGTGATGCGTAACTCCTTTTATATCTAAAAATGTGATACTACATCATTTTTTTCATACTACGTATTGACCTCCAATACATAGCCATGTAACGGGAAAGAAAAGGAAATATTCACCGAGCATCCTTGCTGATTGTGGACACCACGGGTCAACAACACGAATTCGACGAACATCCTGCCCGATTGTGGACATGACAGGCCGACAACAATTGTCGCCTGTCTTTTATTCATACACTGATGGAGGTGTGTTATGAAGGTTTCTGTAGGTTTAGGCAAACCCGGGGCCGAAGAGCGGTTGGAAAAAAGTGGGGTCTCACGCCGAGATTTCATGAAGTTCTGTACCACAATCGCAGCGGTCATGGGTATGGAGGCGTCATTCGCCAACAAAATCGCCCTGGCGCTGACTTCCCCCAAGCGTCCTTCCGTGGTCTGGCTGCATAACGCGGAATGCACAGGCTGCTCCGAATCCATTCTCCGCGCTGTACGTCCCTTTATCGACGACCTGATTCTGGACACAATCAGCCTCGACTACCATGAAACCATCATGGCCGCCGCTGGACACAAGGCTGAAGAAGCCCTGCACGCGGCCGTAAGCTCCCCCAACGGCTTTCTCTGTGTTGTTGAAGGAGCCATCCCGACCAAGGACAACGGCATCTACGGCATGGTCGGCGGCCGCACCATGCTTGAAATCAACTCCGAAATCCTGCCCAAGGCAATCGCCGTTATTTCCTACGGAACCTGCGCCACCTACGGCGGCGTTCAGGCTGCGAGCCCCAACCCAACCGAGGCCAAGGGCATCAACGACGCACTCAAGCATCTGGGTGTCAACGCAGTCAACATCCCCGGCTGTCCCCCCAACCCCTACAACCTCGTTGGAACCATCGTTCATCTCCTGACCCACAGTCTGGCCATCCCGGAAATGGATTCCATAAACCGGCCGATCATGTTTTTCGGTGAAACCGTGCATGAACAGTGCGAGCGCCTGCCCCATTACGAAGCCGGCGAGTTCGCCCCCTCCTTTGATTCGGAAGAGGCCCGCAAGGGCTGGTGCCTGTACCAGCTCGGCTGCAAAGGCCCCATGACCTACAACAACTGCCCCAAGGTCAAGTTCAACCAGACGAACTGGCCGGTTCAGGCCGGTCATCCCTGTATCGGCTGCAGTGAACCCGATTTCTGGGACGCCGCTTCCCCCTTCTACGAAGAAGCATAAGAAGGCTGTTGCTCAAGGCTCAACATTTACTGAAATCAGAGGAGAGTACATATGTCCGGTTGCAAACCCAACCAAGCTCCGGGTGTTATAGCCACCCCAATGGATACAACCTTCAAGGGACCCATCATCGTGGATCCGGTGACCCGCATCGAAGGCCACCTCAAAATCGAAGTCGAAGTGGATCAGGGCAAGGTCACCAATGTCTGGTCAAGCTCCCAGCTTTTCCGCGGACTGGAGCTGATCCTCAAAGGCCGTGACCCCCGCGATGCGCAGCATTTCACCCAGCGCTCCTGCGGTGTCTGCACCTATACGCACGCCCTGGCCTCTACCCGTTGCGTGGACAATGCCGTCGGCGTGGACAAGAACCTGCCCGACAACGCGCGCCTCATCCGCAACCTGGTGCTGGCCGCCCAGTTCCTGCATGACCACATCGTGCATTTCTATCATCTGCACGCCCTGGACTGGGTCGATGTCACCGGTGCGCTGACCGCCGACCCCAAAAAGGCCGCATCCATCGCCAACTCCATCTCGTCCCGCGTGACCAAGGCCGAAGACCTCAAAGCCGTACAGGACAAGGTCAAGGGCCTGGTCGATTCCGGCCAGCTCGGCATTTTCACCAACGCCTACTTCCTGGGCGGACACAAAGCCTACTATCTGCCCGCGGAAGTAAACCTCATCGCCACCGCCCACTACCTTGAAGCCCTGCATCTGCAGGTCAAGGCAGCCCGCGCCATGGCCGTTTTCGGCGCCAAGAACCCGCACACCCAGTTCACCGTTGTCGGCGGCGTGACCTGTTACGAAAGTCTGACCGACGAGCGCATCGCCGAATTCGTGGGCCTGTTCCAGGAAACCAAGCAGTTCATCGACGAATGCTACATCCCGGACCTGCTGGCCGTGGCGTCCTACTACAAGGATTGGGCAGGCATCGGCGGCACCACCAACTTCCTGAGCTTCGGCGAATTCCCCTCCGTCGAGAGCGACATGAACAGCCGCTGGATTCCCCAGGGCGTGATCATGAACCGCAACATCGGCGGAGTCGGCAATTTCGATCCCAAGCTGATCGAAGAACACGTCCGCCACAGCTGGTACCAGGGCGACAAGGCCCACCACCCATACACGGGCGTGACCGAACCGCAGTACACCAGCTACGAAGACCGCGACCGCTATTCCTGGATGAAGGCGCCCCGCTACAATGGCGAATCCGTTGAAACCGGTCCTCTGGCCACGGTTCTGATCGCTTACGGCAAGGGACATCCGGAAGTTAAGAAACTCGTCGATTACGTGCTGGGCTATCTTGGAGTCGGTGCTCCGGCCCTCTTCTCCACTCTTGGACGTACGGCCGCCCGCGGCATCGAGACCAAGGTCATCGCCGACAAACTCATGGACTGGGTCAACGAACTGGCCGAGAACGTGAAGAGCGGCAACAACAAGATCTATCAGGACTGGACCATGCCCGACGAAGCCGAAGGCGTGGGCTACGTCAATGCCCCCCGTGGCGCGCTCAGCCACTGGATCAAGATCAAGGGCGGCAAGATCGAGAACTTCCAGCTCGTCGTACCCTCGACCTGGAACTTCGGACCGCGCTGCTCAGCCGGCAAAATGTCCGCAGTGGAAGAGGCGCTTATCGGCACGCCCATCGCCGATGCCGAACGCCCGGTGGAAATTCTCCGTACCGTGCACTCCTTTGACCCATGCATCGCCTGCGGCGTGCATGTCATCGACTCCAGGACCAACCAGGTCCGCAAATTCAAGATTCTGTAAAATAATAAGGGCCCCGATTTCGGGGCCCTTCCCGCTCTTGAATCAACCCACAAATTTGCGTAGCATTTCTTTTTAATTCCTCAAACATGGATACGTTCATGACTGAAAAACGCATTCTCGTTCTTGGCGTGGGCAATATTCTTTTCACCGATGAAGGCATCGGTGTGCGCTGCATTGAGCAGATGCAGGAAAAATACAAATTTTCGGACAACGTCACCCTCATGGACGGCGGCACGCTGGGCACCAAGCTGATGGGGCCGATCATCGAATCGGACTACCTGATCGTCTGCGACGCGGTTCTCTGCGACGACAAGCCCGGCTCCGTGTACCGGCTCATGGGCGATGATCTGCGCAAAAGCCTGGCCTTTCGCGATTCCATGCACCAGACCGACCTTGTCGATACCCTTGGCATGTGCGAAATTGTAGGAAATCGTCCCGAAGCCGTGGTCATCGGCATGGAGCCCTTCGACTACGATTCCATGGCCCTGGAACTTTCGCCAACGGCCGTCTCGTCCATGCCCGTGATGATCGATTCCGTTATCCGCGAAATCGAATCCGCCGGCGGAACCTGCACCCCGAACTAAGGAGTCACCATGTGTCTGGCCATTCCCGCCAAAATTGAATCCATTGAAAACGGCGTCGCGCAGTGCCGGGTCGGCGAAGGCGAGACCTTCGTCACCGCGTCTCTCATGCTCCTCGACGGAGAGCCGTCCCTTGGCGACTACGTCATCATCCACGCCGGATTCGCCATCCGCAAGCTCGACCTGCTGGAGGCCCAGCAATCCCTGGCCATTCTGCGCGAACTGGCCGACGCCTACGACGAAGTGCAGCGCAAGTACGAGCAGGAGGAGCTTGATCGTGCCAAGGCCTGATTCGGACAAGTCACTGGGCAGTCTGGTCGGCCTTGCGGTTTGCGAAGCGCTGGCAAAATCGAACCCCTCCAGCGTATCCGAAAACGCGCCGCTGATTCCGGCCCTTTGGGGTGACGGAACATCCATGGCCCTGAGCCTGGCCGAGAGCCTGATCGAAATCGGCGGAATCGACCAACGCGACCAGATGGTCCGCTATACGAGCTGGTTCCGTTACGGCTACCTGAGCTCCACCGAGACCTGCGACTTCATCGACGACACCGTCAAGCAGGCCATACTGCGCTTCGAGCGCACCTGGAACCCGCTGGACGAAAGCCTGACACAGGGCGATGTCTGCCTGGCCCGAGTGGCTCCGGTGGTCATGTATTTCACGGATTCCAGGGATGCCATGCTCGATGCCTGCGCCAAATCGACCGCCACCACGCACGCCTCTCCCCAGAGCGTGGACGCCTGCCGACTGCTGGCGGCCATGATCTTCGAGGCGCTGCACACCACGGAAAAATCGCGGATTTTGCGCCCAGGGCTCCCGGAGGACATCATCCCCGAAATCGCCCAGCTGTGTTCCGCCGCTCCCCGCCGAGCCGAATCGCAGGTGGCGGTCGCCCTGCAGGCGGCCATGGAGGCATTCAGCGACAGCGATTCCTTTGCCGAAGGCAGCATCAAATGCCTCCCTCATGGCCCACGCGCTCTGGCCGCATACGGCCAAATTGCCGGCGCATGGTACGGCCGGGATCTCATCCCCCAGGTCTGGCGGCAAAGCCTGGAGCGCAGCAACATGCTGAAACAAATGGGAAATCAACTGATCAGCTTTTAAATTCTTCATAACTTGCCAAAACTGAACCGCGTCCGTAGCATGGCTCATGCTTGCGGCGATTTTTCGCGTCCCCATTAGCGCCTGACATTCGGACTTGCGCGGCCCCCTGCCCGCCATCCCCACATACAAGACCTCAAACAACGAGCATTTGGTATGAAAAACCGTATCTCTACAGCCTTCTTTTTTGTCATCCTGCTTCTTCTTGGAGCCATCGGAGCCATGTATTACGTCAAGGCGGAATGGAATCCGCCGACTCTTGCCCTGACTCCCGAGCAGACCACGGCCAGCACCAGAACCGTGTTCACCATCACGGCGGCGGACAAGGACTCCGCGCTGCGCAGCGTGCTTGTCGTCGCCACCCAGGGCAGCAACAGCATCGAGATCATGAACAAGAACCTGCCCGCCGGGACCAGGGAACTGCGCGAAGAATTCACCCTCCCCAAGACAGGCATCAAGAACGAGGCCCTGACCCTGACGGTCACAGTCAAGGACACCTCCTGGCACCGCCTGGGACGTGGCAACAGGGCTCAGGTCGTGCGCCAGTTGGACATCGATTCCAAGCCTCCGGTCATCTCCGTTCTTTCAGGCCAGCACAACGTCAACCATGGCGGAACCGGCCTCGTGGTCTACAGCACAAACGAGGAACTGGCCGCGAGCGGCGTGAAGATGGGCGATCACTTTTTCCCCGGCTATCCCTATCAGCCCGGAAAATACCTGTGCTTCTTCGCCCTGCCCTTCAACGCCGACCCCAAGGCCGTCACGCCTATCCTGGTGGCCGGGGATCTGGCGGGCAACGAATCGACAATCGGATTCAACTTTCGGCCTCTGATGAAAAAATTCAGGCACGACGACATCAACATCTCCGACAATTTCCTGCAGTCGAAAATGGGTCAGTTCGCGGACCTCTATCCCGACGCGGCCACGCCCCTGGACATCTTCCTCAAGGTCAACTCCGAGCTTCGGGCCAAGAACGTGGGCTCGCTGATTCAACTCGGCAAGGACACCGTGCCCCAGAAGCTCTGGGACGGTACCTTCATCCGCCTGCCCAACAGTGCGCCCATGGCGGCCTTCGCCGACAACCGAACCTACAAGTATGATGGCAAGGCCGTGGACAACCAGACCCATCTGGGCGTGGACCTGGCGTCCCTTGCGGCCTCCCCGGTTCCGGCCGGAAACACCGGGCGCATCGTCCTGGCCGAATTCATGGGCATCTACGGCAACGTGGTCGTCATCGACCACGGGTTCGGTCTGCAATCCCTGTATTCGCACCTGAGCGAAATCCACGTGCAAAAGGGAGAGACGGTCCAGCGCGGCCAGACCATCGGCAAGACCGGAGCCACGGGCATGGCCGGCGGAGACCATCTGCACTTCGGCGTGCTGGTTTCCGGTGTCGAGGTGCAGCCCATCGAATGGTGGGACCCGCAGTGGATCGACCACAACATCACCTCCAAACTTCAGTGACAAAAGGCCCCCCGGGGCCTTTTTTTACGCCCGGCGCAAATGCGCCGGATGACAAGACGGGCCCGCCTGGACTAGTGCATTTTCGTCGGCCGCAGGAAACCTGGCCGGACCCCTGAAGCTTTTCCACCAGCACCTCAACCCAGCGAGACCAGCCATGTCCGAATTTTCCAATGTCACCGTCCTGAAAAAGGCCAACATCTACTCAGACGGCAACGTCACCAGCCGCACCCTTGTTTTTCCCGATGGCTCCAAAAAAACGCTCGGAATAATGCTCCCCGGCGAATACGAATTCGGGACGGCCGAAAAGGAACTGATGGAAATCCAGTCGGGCGAGCTGGACGTCCTCTTGCCGGGCGCAACCGATTGGCGGACATTCAGCGACGGGACGGCCTTCGAGGTCCCGGCCAACGCAAAATTCTCCCTCAAGGTCCGCGTCGTCACCGACTACTGCTGCTCCTACATCAAATGAACCCGGACAGGCGTCCGATCGAGGCAGGAGCCCGGCATGAAACTCACCGTTCTGGTTGACAACAACACCCTGATCGACCGCTATTACGAGGGGGAGCCGGGCCTGTCCCTGCTGATCCAGGAGGACGGCCGCAAAATCCTCTTCGACTGCGGCTATTCGAACCTGTTCCTGACAAACGCCTGGAAAATGGGCCTTTCCCTGGACGACCTGGATTTCGTGCTGCTTTCGCACGGGCACATGGACCACACCTGGGGACTTGAGGCCCTGACCCGGCGCCTCTGCGAACTTCGCCTTGAAGGACGGCCGTGCAAACGCCCCGCGCTGGTCGCCCATCCCGAGGCCTTCACCAGCATCGCCCTGGACCAGTGTCCGGAGATCGGACCGCTTCTGGAACCCGGCAAGCTGGCCAGGCATTACGACATGAGGCTTGGGAAGGCTGCGCAAAAGATCAGCGAACGGCTTCTTTTTCTGGGAGAGATACCACGCCGGATCGGATTCGAGCAGACCGAAGGCATCGGTTTCAAAGAGGGGCAGGAAACGCCGGACCGCATCATGGACGATTCGGCCCTGGTGTACCGGGGAAGCGAGGGGCTGGTCATCATAACTGGCTGCTCCCACGCGGGCATCTGCAACATCGTGGCCCAGGCCATGGACCTGACCGGCGAATCCCGCATCACGGACATCATCGGCGGGCTGCACCTGCTCTCCCCGTCACAGGAGCGCATGGAAGGGACGGTGGAATATCTGCGCCGGATCGGACCCAAAACCTTGAGCCCGTGCCATTGCACGGATCTGGACTCGAAAATCGCGCTGGCGGCGGTTGCGCCCCTGCGCGAGGTCGGGGTGGGGCTTGAGATAACCTACCGCTGAAAAAAGGACGCTTTCGCCTGAGTGAAAGCGTCCTTGCGTAAAACCGTCTATGCCCACTCCTCCTCGAAGCGCTCGGGCCCGGCGATCTTGTACCCCTTGTCCGTCAGCACCCGCTGCAGGGCTTCGGGGTCGTCGGCGCGCACGCGGAAGACCAGCAAACGCTGGCTGTCGCGAAAAAAGGTCGATGTGGACAGGATATTCACGCCCAGGTCGAAAAAGAGCCTGCTGATCTCGGCCATGAGGCCCTTGCGATCCTCGGCCTCGATGACGATGCGCACACCGCCCAGCTCCAGTCCCATTTCCTCCACCAGCACGGCCAGCATGGAACCCCGGCTGATGTACCCCTTGAGCCGGTTTTTCCTGTCGACCACGGCCAGCCCGGCCAGATCCTTGTCGAACATGATCTTGGCCGCGACCTCGATTTCCGTTTCCGGAGTCACGGTAGGCATCGAGCTACGCACCAACTCCTTTACCGTCATCCTGGACAGGAGATAATTGATTTCATGCTTACTGAATGTTGTCGCGCCGGATGGCAATGCAGCCCGGATATCTTCCTTGGCCACATATCCTTTAAGCTTTCCATCCTCGACAACAAGCAAAATCCAAAGTCTGTTCTCCTCCATCATTCGATCCGCTTTGATAATCAGCGTATCCGAAGTGATGGTGGGGACATGTCTGTCCATGGCAAGGCCTACATACATGATATACTCCTTCAGTCGTTCGGGTGAATCCCTTTACGCAAAGTGCAGTGACAGCCTCCATCCTTTTTGCTATATCCTTGGTTCCATTACCGGAAATAACAGGCAGAAAAAAACGGGTCCATCTGAAAACCATGAAACGTGCAGTTCTTCTTATTCTTGCTCTATGCTTCCTGACAAGCATAACCAAGCCGGGATTTTCAGAAAAACCGCTACGACTTTTCTTTGAAAAAAATATCCGCGTCGATCGCAAACCCGGAGAGGAGCATATCGTCAAGCCAGGCGAATGGCTCTACAAGATTCTGGAATCAAAAGGCTATTCCGCCTCTCAGATCCAGCGTGCCCTACCCGTCATCCAAACTTTGAACCCACATATCCCGGACATCAACCGACTGATGCCGGGTCAGGTCATCCAGATTCCCGAAGTATCCTCCGCCGCCGACGCCGGGATCAAGCGACCCCGGGCATCGGTTCCCCCGGGAGCATATGAAAAAAAGCCCTACGTGATACGCCAGGGGGATACGCTGATCCAGATCCTCAAGGCGCAAGGGATATCAAACAAGCTGATCTACAGCCGGTACCTCGACCTGTTCCTTGAACTCAACCCCGAAGTCCCCAACAGCAACACCTTGCGCGTCGGACAGGAAGTCATCCTGCCCGTCACGACCAATGACGAAACAGTTCCGGCTCCCGCCCCTGTCCCGGCTCCGCCTGCGCAGCAGTCCGCGAAACCGGCGCAAACCGTCGTGACTCAAGTCATCGAGACAGGCCAGGCCCCGGCGGTCCAAAGCCGCCCGGTTCAGCCGCAGTCCCGACCGGCACCTCCTGCTCCGCTGGTGCTGCAGCCTCCGCAAATCCCCCTGGCAGAGCCGCCGCAAACCGTGACGCCATCCTCGGGCAGCACGGGCAGCGCGGACGGCACCGGGCAATCCGACACGTCGAACGCCACGGCCACAAAGAAAACGGAACGCTCGCCCAAAACCGGCCTGCCTTTTGTCAAAACGGTGCTGGAACAGATGCGTTTCAAATTCGTGCCCGGTGACGAAAGCATGTTCCCCCTGCCCGGTTCGGAATGGCTGGTCGTCAAACTGTCCGAAACTCCGCTGCTGGACGCTCCCTGGGGAGGCAAGATCCTCTTCTGCCCCGTGCCGAAAAACGCAGCATGGATCGCCAGCGCCAACAAACTGGGCATGAAGGTCTGCACCATCTCGCCCCGCTGGAGCCTGCAGGACGTGCTGGAAAAACTGGCATCCTCCTTCCCGAAGCATTTTCGGCTCTGGGGCGCGGGCAGGGAACTGGTGCTTTCCCGTAACGGCGTCGGCGTGACCCTGATGTCGCCGCAAATCGCCATCATGGAGCAAGGCGGGCAAAAGCGCATCCACATGATCTGGTCCCGGCAGAGCAAGGACTCACCGTCTTTGCCTCAGGGACTGCACGAAGTGCTCGATGCGGCCCAGATCAAGCTCATCGAACTGGACGAGTACAACGAACTTTCACGCCTGCCGTCCCGCCCGCGCGACTCCATCTATGTTCCCGTGGCCACGCACCTTGAGATTATCCGGGCCATGAACCCGAGCAATCCGGAGGAGACCTTCGGGCGGACCATGCCCGACACGCTCGGTTCCCTGCTGCAGCTGTTGCGCGACAAGGACCTGCTGCGCCAGGGCATGATCCAGGCCTCCTGGCACGAGGGAGCGCAAAACCGCATCGCGGTGCAGGTTCCGGCGTGGACGGTTTCGGGCGGGACAAGCAGAATCGCCATATTGGACCGGCGTTTTTCGGACCCGTTCCTTGTCTCCGTACTCTCTCATGAAGGTTACACCTGCTTTGTTCTCCCCGACTGAACCACAAGGACTGCCCAATGCCTCACGACTTTCGCGTTTACGGCCATCTGGCCGGACTCAATGAGAACGAACTGAAATCATGCCTCAGGCATTTGTCCGGCTACGAATGCGAGGTCAGCGGCCAAGTCCTCGATTTCGTGCACGAAGGCGTCTTCATCGACGTGGACAGTGATCTTGAGGGGTTGCTGCATCTCGTCGGCCCGGATGTGCGCGGCATCATCGACATCATCAATCACCAGGACTGGGAGATGTACCGCTGCACTCTCGCCGGCAAAGCCCTGACCCGATCCCGCATTGCTCTGGACAATGCCCTGGACACGGCTTACGCATCGGAGCGCCGTTCATAAGCTCTTCGCCGACCATTGAAAAATTTCAAATGTCCTGGCCGTTCAATGATATGGTGAAATGCGAGGAGCGCAGAAAATACCGGAGCCAAACGCATTCCTGCATGCATCAGGTTCTGGATTTTTCGCGGTGAAGACGCGGATCCCCGGTTTTAAACGGCCTGTCAGGGAGTAAAAATGCACGAACTTTCCATTGCCGAGAGCCTGATCAAGATCATCGGCGAAGAAATGGCCAAGCACGGCCTCACCAAACTGCACTCGTTCAAGATCGTCTATGGCCAAATCTCGGCCATTGTGCCCGAAGCCCTCGAAACCTCCTTTGAAATCCTGACCATCGACACTCCGTTTGCAGGCGCAAAGATGGAGACCGAGGTCAAACCCATGGTCGTGCGCTGCCGTCAATGCGGCCACGAATTCAGCCCCAGCCTGGAGGAACGTGTCATCATGCCCTGTCCGCAGTGCACTACGGAACTGGGACACGAGATCATCTCCGGCCGTGAACTCTACATAGATAACATCGAAGCCGAATAACGTGGAGGAAAGCATGAAAGTCGATGTGGTACGCAATATTCTCGAGGCCAATGACGCGGTCGCGGCCGACCTCAACGCAGCGCTCAGCGCTCGCGGCATCCTGACCCTCAACCTGATGAGTTCGCCGGGCTCGGGCAAGACCTCCCTTCTGGAGAGAACGCTCACCGACCTGAAGGACGAGTTCAACATGGCCGTCATCGAAGGCGACTGCCAGACCGAGAACGACGCCCGCCGCGTGGCCGCCACGGGGGCCCGCGCCGTGCAGATCAACACCGCCGGCGGCTGCCACCTCGACAGTTCCATGGTCCGCGACGCCACCGAGAAGCTCGGCGTGGACGGCGTCGACATCCTGGTCGTCGAAAACGTGGGCAACCTGGTCTGCCCCGCGGAATTCAGCGTCGGCGAAGACTTCAAGGTCACCATCCTGAGCGTGACCGAAGGCGACGACAAGCCTGAAAAATATCCTTTCATCTTCGCCGAATCCAAGGTCATGATCCTGAACAAGATCGACCTGCTGCCCTACGTCAACTTCGACGTGAAGCGCGCCAGCGGCTTTGCCCGCTCCATCAACAAGGACATCGAGATCTTCGCCCTCTCCGCCACCACCGGCGAAGGCATGGACGCCTGGTACGACTGGCTGCGCCGCGAACGGGCCAAGAAGAAAAAGTAATTTTCGGCAATGACGGCAAAACGCCCGCCCTCGGAAACGATGGCGGGCGTCTTTTTTTTGGGATTCACTGAAACGGGTCATGGATTCCCGCCTGCACGGGAATGACGAACGTGTGCGCCAGCCGGTAGTCGTAATCGGTCATGGATTCCCGCCTGCGCGGGAATGACACGATAATCGGCGAAAGAGATGCGCTTTTTTTGACAAGGCGGTCCAGACTCCATACTGCCGGGATGCCTCATCGTCATTCCCGCGCAGGCGGGAATCCACTGCCTTTCGTCTGCGCAGCCCTACCGCCAAACGCGGACAAGCCCGCCATCCGCAACCGGACGACGGGCTCGCCCTTGCGAAGAGCGCGCGGCTATTTTGAAGGGCGATGTGTAGCCGTCTACATGAGCTCTTTGAAACAAACGTACAACGCAGTCCGAAGGGACTTTTTCAGCCGTTGAGGACCCCGTCGACCATGTCCTGGGCCTCGATCTTGATACGCTCCAGATGCTCGCGGCCCAGAAAGCTCTCCACATAGATCTTGTACATGTCCTCGGTGCCCGAGGGCCGCGCCGCGAACCAGCCGTTTTTCGTGACCACCTTCAGGCCGCCGATGGCCGCGCCGTTGCCCGGGGCATGGGTGATCTTGGCCAGGATGGGCTCGCCTGCGAGTTCGGCCGAGGTCACCTGCTCTGCCGAGAGCGACGAGAGCAGCTTCTTCTGGGCCATGCCCGCCGGAGCCTGAAGGCGCTCGTAGATGGGGCTGCCGTGCCGCGATTCCAGTTTCGCGTAGATGTCGCCGGGGTCCTTGCCGGTGACGGCGGTGATCTCGGCGGCGAGCAGGTTCAGAAGAATCCCGTCCTTGTCCGTGGTCCAGGCCTCGCCGTTGCGGCGCAGGAAGGAAGCCCCGGCGCTCTCCTCACCGCCGAAGCAGCAGGTTCCGGCCAGAAGATCATCCACGAACCACTTGAATCCCACCGGCACTTCCCGCACTCCGCGCCCATGCGCCGCCACCACGCGATCGACCATGGAACTGGTGACCAGGGTCTTGCCCACCTGTGCCGAGGGCGACCAGTCCGGACGATGCGCGAGCAGATAGTCGATGGCCACGGAGATGTAATGGTTTGGATTCAGGAGCCCATGCCCGGCGGTGACGATGCCGTGGCGGTCGGCGTCGGGGTCGTTGGCGAAGGCGATGGAAAAGGAGTCCTTCATGGCGATGAGCTTGGCCATGGCATGGGACGAGGAGCAGTCCATGCGGATCTTGCCGTCCTTGTCGAGGCTCATGAACATGAAGGTCGGGTCCAGCACCGTGCTGACCACCTTGATGTCGAGGCCGTAATGCTCGGCAATGGGTTCCCAAAAGGGAAGCCCCGCGCCGCCCAGAGGGTCCACGCCGATGCCGATGCCCGCATTCCGGATGGCCTGCATGTCGATGGCGTTCTCCAGATCAAGGACATAGGGGCGGATGAAGTCGTGCTCCCGGCACAGGCCCTGCTTCAATGCCCGGGCCAGGGGGATGCGCGCCACCGTGCGGGTGTCTTCGAGCAGTGCGTTGGCCCGTTTCTCGATCCAGGCCGTGACTTCGGTCCCGGCCGGTCCGCCGTGGGGCGGATTGTACTTGATGCCGCCGTCTTCGGGCGGATTGTGCGAGGGAGTGATGATCAGGCCGTCAGCCAGGCCGGAAGCACGCCCCCGATTGTAGGTCAGGATGGCGTGGGAGATGACCGGCGTCGGGGTGTAGCCGAAGCCCTGCTGAAAGCGGCAATCGGCTCCGGCCGCGGCCAGAACCTCCAGAACCGTGCGCAGGGCGGGCTCCGAGAGGGCGTGGGGGTCCATGCCCACAAAGAGGGGGCCGTCAATGCCGCGCGATGCACGGTATTCGCAGACCGCCTGGGTGATGGCCAGGATGTGGGGCTCGTTGAAGGACGCCTTGAAAGCGCAGCCCCGATGCCCGGAAGTGCCGAAGGCCACAAGCTGATCTGCCCGTGAAGGGTCCGGAGCCAGGGTGTAGTAGTCGGAGATCAGCCGGGGCACGTTTATGCGCATTGATTCCGGCACGGATGCGCCGGCAAGGGGATGGACAGCCATGAATACTCCTTGTGGATGAGAAAAAGAGACAACCCGGCCAAGAGCCTTGGCCGGTCAGGTGTTTTCGTGCAGCGCCTGGGACCGCTTCAGCGCGGACCAGAGCATCTTGTCGTTGGGGTCCAGTTCGTAGGCTTTCTTGAAAAAATCCGTCCCGTTTCGCCCCGCCTTCTGAAAGATGGTGCCGATGTTGAAGGCCACGTTCTTGCCCGAAGAAGGCAATGCGGGATCAAGCTTCAGGGCTTTCTCCACCGCCTTGAGCGCCTTGCTCGTCTCGCCGCCTTCGCTGTAGGCCATGGCCATGTTGTAGAGCAGGGTCGCGCTGCCGGGCACAACGGCCAGCACGCGCAGGTACTCGGCGATGGCTTCGCGCCATTTGCCCTGCTTGCGCAGGGATATGCCAAGGATGGTCACGGTGGCGACGTCGGCCGCCGTGATGTTGTCGCCCCGCAAATCCAGGGCCTTTTTCGAATAGTGGATGGCCATGTCCGGATCGCGGTTGGCGCAGATGTCGGCAATCCTGCTCGACAGGTTGGACAGGAACTCGGCGGCCTCGCGCTGCGCCAACTGCATCACGTTGCGGAACATCTCCTCGGCCACGGCGGTATTGCCGCGTGTGATCTCGAGTTCTCCGATATGCAGGATGCGCTGCGTGTTGAGCGGGCTGATCTCGTTCAGGCGGCGCAGACATTCAAGCTGCTTCGCGGCGTCCCCGGCCTGCTCGTAGAGCGCGGCCAGACGCTTGAGCGGAGCCAGGTAGAGCTCGGCGCTCTTCACGGCCCGCTGGTAATTCTCTTCGGCCCGGGAGGTCATGTCGAGGCCCAGATAGGCGTCGCCCTTGATCATGAACCCCACCGCGCTATCCGGCTTCTGCTGCAGAATGTCCTCGGCCACAAGCAGGGCCTCGCCCCAGCCGCCGGATTCGAGCAGCTTCTTGCCCTTTTCGATGAGCTTGCTGAGTTTGCCCTGGGGGGCGATGGTGAAGGCCAGCTTCTCGCTGAAGGAGGCCACGGAAATGGGCTTGGTGATGATGTTGTGTGCGCCCTGTTCGACCAGAAGCGCCGTGGTGTACTGGTCCACTTCCTGGGTCAGGACGATGAGGCCCGCGCCGGGACACAGTCGCATGATGCGCTCCATGACCTGGGACATGTCCGCCTCTGCCGCGCGGCGCTCAAGACAGATGATGAATCTGGCGTCCCTGTCCTCGTGCAGAAGCTCGAAGAGATCGTCCAGCCGGGTGAAATGATGGAAGGATTTTTTCGACAAGCCCATGCTGTGATAGAGGACCGACTTGATCAGCTCCACAAAGACCGTGTCATCGGTCAAGGCCGCGAATTTTCCCCCGGACAGGGCGTAATCGAAGATCGTGGCTCCGTAGGTATCCTGACCCGGCGCAGAAGCAGCAACGTATGTACCCATCGATTTTCACCCGTTTTGATTCGTTGGCGAGCCTTTCCCGAAATGAGAACTCAGGCAACTGCGCAAGAATACACAAAGCCGCACGGATGTTCAACGCGTTCCTGGGCTCTCCCGGGAAAGAGACGCATCCCCTCCCGGCCGGGAGCGCCCACGAAGACATTTTTCAAGGGTTAAATATGCTTGATTTTACCCCCCGCCTCGCCTAAAGAATTTGCTCCACAACGGACCGCCCCCATAGCTCAGGTGGATAGAGCACGGGATTCCTAATCCCGGTTAGCCCATGTTCGAGTCATGGTGGGGGCACCAAGGACCTTTAGGTTCCGGACTTCAGTTCGGAACCTTTTTTTGTGCACCAGCCTCCCTCGCCTCTTGAATCCATTCAGGGCCACGATCCTCACCGGCATCATTCCGGCCTGGGTCTCTGTTCCGGCCTGGGTCTCTGAGACCGACAGTATATTGAAATGATAGATCTTTTTATTCAAAAAGGGCCTTTTGGGGGCGCTAGAATGGGATTTCTGATTGAAAATTTGCGAATTTTATATTCAACAATCTGAAATATAACAACATAAATCGATTCTAAGCCGGTAAGTATGCCCATTTGAGCAAATTGGAGAGGTTGTATGTAGTCGGTCCATGCTTGGCTGATTGAGTGAACTGGGTCTGCGACGGGAATTTCGAGTATTTCCGGCAAAAGGAAGCCCGTTCACACTTTGCGCACCGGCCTCCCCCAATCCCAACCCGAAAGTTGGGTCGGCCTGGGTCTCTGAGACCGACAGTATATTGAAATGATAGATCTTTTTATTCAAAAAGGGCCTTTTGGGGGCGCTAGAATGGGATTTCTGATTGAAAATTTGCGAATTTTATATTCAACAACCTGAAATATAACAACATAAATCGATTCTAAGCCGGTAAGTATGCCCATTTGAGCAAATTGGAGAGGTTGTATGTAGTCGGTCCATGCTTGGCTGGTTGAGTGAACTGAGTCTGCGACGGGAATTTCGAATATTTCCGGCAAAAGGAAGCCCGTTCACATTTTGCGCACCGGCCTCCCCCAATCCCAACCCGAAAATTGACCAGCACAATGCTTCCAGAACCAATTACTTTTCCAGCACTGAATTTCCGAACACGATAAACATTTTCTCGTCCCATGGCCCACGGGAACAGCTCCAAACATTCTGAACCTTCGGGCAAAGCCGGACCTTCCCGGCCGGGGTAACCAGAATTCCGCGCACTGTCGTTTTGCATTCTCCGATGCCATGCACTGCGCTGGAATCTACAACCGCAACGACGCTCCCCTTCCCGGTCCGGACGACCTGCGGCGTTCCGGATGCGTCAACCGCGAAGACCGCCCGCTCCGAAAATGCGGCCTCAAGCCGGTCCTGATTTTCTCCGTAACGAACCGAGCCATCACTGATGCACACATCAACCCCGGAAACCTGAACACATTCAGCCTTCCCTTCGGCCCAGAGCCATCCGGACATTAGCAGGAAGGCCACGCACATCCCCACAAAAGCATTCATTACAGCGGCCAAAACCAAACCTCCCCGGACTCTTGAAAATACTCGCCAGACTTGGTTCCATAACCGTTCCAGAGGTCGATGTGGTCTCCCTGCCCGCCGCGGAACCCGCTGATGTCCTTGAAAAAGACAATGCCTTTCTGATGAGCGATCTTTGACTGAGCGTTTTTAGAATATTTGAAAGCAGGCCCGATCGACCTCCACAGAAAATTCGCCAGCGATTCGGCTCCACGAGCGTGACCATGAACACATGTCGGGTCACCGTAGCCGGAAAAGGATACTCCGGCTTGCTGGAGCGCAATGCTCAGGCGAATGGCGCATTGGTTGGCCCATGCCCCGGAGCACGGCGCCAACGCGGCTGGATAGTTGAGTTCCAACAAGGAATAACTGGGCTTCATATCTCCTCCACGTGAATATTGCCGAAAATGCGGATCAGCAAAATGCGATTCCGGAAGATCATACGAACGCCAAGAAAAATGAATCGGGGCAGGTAACGAATAATTAGCGCACATAAATAAGTATCCATACTCACACGATTTTAGATAGACCGAAAATTTGGAGTAGCTATGTGCGGTCATGTGGATGCCGACGTCCTCCAACTTCAGTCCGAGAAAACACAACTACACCATCCGCCGAGTTGTCCATATGGAGATCAGAGAGGGGCAGAGCAAAGAGGTTGAGATCAAGAAAGGGTCTTACAAGGCAGAAATTCTGCAGACTGGGAAGAGAGAGGTTTCGACGGTGAGTTTTATTGGGGATACTGGTGTACTGGAGTTTTGATTTTCGATCGAGTTAATGCCAGCCACCAATCGAACTTGTAATTAGAAGAATCAGGAAATATCTAGCAATAAAATTTACTATACATGCCATCGACAAAAGCAAACGGCAGATTTGCCCCTATGCTGCTCCCATTTGCCTTGATCCTCAGTGGATCTGCTGACGGAAGCTCTGAACCGATACGTTGATACGTTAAACGTTATATAGAGATAGATAAGGCATCAATGACAATCATCTGTATGCGGAAAGGCCTAGTATTCGCGGAACACATCCTCGATTGTCCTTGCGTCCAGGATGCGTTCGGCCCAGAGATCGAGTTGACCGGCCGTGGCGGTGCTCAGACGCTCCTGGGTGCGGAGGTCCAGGATGCTCAGGCCGAAGCGTTTGGTGAGTTGGCGCTGAAGAACCGCGTACCGTCCCAGAACTTCGCCTTCCGTCCGTCCCTGCATCCGACCTTCCGTCCGTCCCTGCATCCGACCTTCCGTCCGACCTTCGCTGCGTAAACGTTCCGCGATTGTCATGACTGCTTCCTCCTTTCCCGGTCCGAGAGTTTCTCTGACGATAGTGTGCATGACGTCACGGTCGATGTCCATGGTCTGAAACACGTATCCTGCAATGGTCGTCAGCCATTGCAGCGAAGGCGCGTCATCTCCAAGTTCGCGCAACATCCGGAAGATCTCACGCACATGTCGCTCAACGGTCGGATTGTTCTTGGCCCTCAGGCACGTCAGCGCGAGGCGCAAGAGGATGGCTCCCTTGATCTCTTCCTCCGAGTCTGGAGAAAAATCATAAAAGGCCTGATCGAAATCCGGCACGTATCGACCAAGATCCGAATCCGGCAGGCCCATGAGTTCCAGAAGTCTGACGGCCTGCCTGCGGGTACGGCCATGATAGACGACTATGGGAAGGATGAGCGGCAAGGTCTTTGCGCCCTTGTTCTGCTTGCGATGAAGCTCCCAGATTTCGAGCATGTAGCGCAACAGTTGCAGCGCGACAAAACGGTCGGGGCTGCTCTTGTGTTCAAAAAGCAGGTACACGTACGCAGATTTCCCGCCCGCAAGCCGAACCGAGTAAAGCATGTCTGAATAATGCTCTCGTTGATCCCCACCTACGAAGGTGTCCTTGCCAATGGACAGAGTGTCCAAAAGCAAATGTCTGGTCACGTTTTCGGGCAGGTAGTTGCGAAGAAAGTCCGCAGCCACGTCCTTGTGACTCATGGTTTGCCTGAAGAGTGTGTCATGGACGTTGTTGACCGGGTTCATCCCACAGGCCATACGCCAGCGATCAGCCTGAAACAACACCACTTTTTTCTGCGGTACCCTTCAGGACAACTGGTACCCCCACATCTGGATTTACATGTCAATCCCTACACGAAGCGACGGTACCACGATGGAGGCGTGTGTCATTATGACCTGCTCGTAACATCGCCAATCTCTCTATCCAGCCAGGCGGTTACCGGCCAGCAAGCAGCGGCGCTCGATGAGTTCTACGATTGAAGCCAGAACCGCATGATCCAGTCCTTCAGCGGCAAACTGGACGTGCAGGGCTTTTGCATGCGTTGGCAACTGTTGAGCAAGGGCCAAAATTCTCTTTTTGGCCTGTGCTGGCGAAAGGCCTGCAGCTTTAGCAAACTGTTCCCAATGCCGCGACTGAATCTCGGTAAACGTGTACTTGCTGCCAATCTTCATGGCCATCTTGTCAGTCAGGTTGGGATAAATCGCTGTCGACAAGGCATCATAGAGGGGTGTCAACCTCGAACCACCGGGTGCGTAACTCAAGGAGAAATTCTTGGCGTGAGCATCGTGGTTACCAATCTGGGCATTGAAAATGACGTAATCGAGCAAGCGCAACACTTGTGGCGCGCTGGGCCGCGTGGCCTTGCGCAAGAGTTCGAAGCATTGCGTCAGATCCGGGCCACCTTCATTTTGGTACTTGTACTCGGGCGCAACACCGAGCGCCTGACAGAAGTCCTCCTGATGCAGACGCTGCAAGGAGCCATCAGGCTGACGTTGGCGGTCGTAACGGTCCACCAGCAGATAAGGTCGATCAGCGACGCGGCGAATGGATGCTCTGGCGGCAGGCAGTTTCAGTCGCATTGCCAAAGCCAAGCAGAACCCCTCGTTGAAAACGCTGCCCTCTACGGCGCTGATGGCGGGCTTAAGAATATGAGAACTTGGAGTATTTTGCATAGGCAAGCCGATGCGCCCGTTGGCAAACACCACCGGCAACTTGTCCTGCGCACCAGCCAATGACAAGCGTAGCCCGTCCTTACCAGCCAACATTGGTCGGTGGGGCAATTCATCCAGAATGGCGACGAGTTCCCCATCATCCAACCAGCGGACATATTGCTCGGACGGGAGCACTTCTGGCTGTTGGCCGGGTTCGAGCAGCGTCACTGCCCCCGCACATTCGCCACCGATGCCATTGAGCAGGGCAAAATCGTTCTGACGCGATACCTGCAAAGCCATAGCAACCAATTTGCGTTTGTCCCCCTCAGGCAGCAGGCCTGCAAAGAAGGGACGAGTGGCTTTGTCGTCAAAAGACTCCGAACGTAGAGGCAGGCTGTGTGAAAGAGGCTGCACACTTGGCGATTGCAACCAATGCGGCGAATAGCTGAAACTCAGTCGTCCATCGACCTGCACCAACTGACCGACAGACTGGCCCAGCAGCCAAACCTCAAGGATGCGACTCATGCCCTGACTCCCGGATCTTCGCTGATATCGTCCAGACCGCTCGCCTTGAGAGTTATACCGAGAGCCTGAAGGACGCGCAGAACATTCTCCAGGCGGACGGTGGGTTTGCCAGCTTCCAGATCAACGATGAAACGCACACCTACGCCAGCAGCAAGCGCCAGTTGCGGTTGGGTCAAGCGCAGTGCCTTGCGCGCCTTGCGCACGATTTCCCCGAGATGTTGCGGAGTTTCGATGAATGTGGTCATAAAAATTTCCTCTTCGGGAAATTATGCCGCCTGTCTCGCAAAATCTCAAGTGAATTATCTGATCGGGAAATTTTTGAACCGTACATGCGTCTGGCATGCAATAATGGCACGATCGGGAAATATGTGCAGCATTGGACAGAAATAGAGGTCACCCACCAAAAGGACCGAGGCCCATCATTTTTCCAGCGCTGAATTTCCGAACACGATAAACATTTTCTCGTCCCAGGGCCCACGGGAAAAACTCTGTCCTGACTGGGTATCTGAGACCAATAGTATTTTCGATAGACCGAAAATTTGGAGTAGCTATGTTCGGCCATGTGGATGCCGACGTCCTACAACTTCAGTCCGAGGAAACACAACTACACCATCACCATGGCGTAGCTCAGGAAAAGACGCCCGATTTTCGAACCAGTCCAGTGCCGTTTCGGAAACATGCTGACCAGGTCATCGTCCCGGTTCTGAAATACTCTCCGTGCCGTCGACCCTTGCCAGGCATGGCGCTGGCAGCACTTTTCCAGGCATCACCACTTGGCTTGAGCGGCATCAAAATAAGCGTTTCCAATTTGGAAAATTATATATTGACATACGTATATCCAAAAATTAGATGTCACTCATATGCACGTCATCTCTGTCAAATTGCTGCGTGATTATTGGGAAAGGACGCCAGAAAACGCCTATGGCCGTGATCCGCTGTCCGCGTGGTACAGGATCGCCAAAGGACAGAGATGGAAAACCCCCATGGATGTGAAGGCTTCCTTTGGAAACGCCAGCATCCGGCCTGGGGGACGCGTGGTTTTCAACTGCGCAGGCAACAAGCTCAGAATCGTGACGTCCATCAATTATGCGGCAGGGGTCGTCTACGTGAAGTTCGTAGGCAGTCATCCGGAGTACGACCCCATAGCTGACTTTTGAAAAATTCAAAATTCTCAGGCCGTTCAAAAATGGTGAGATGCAAGGAAGTGAAAAAATCCAGGGCGCGCGGTGTATTGCGCATACATAAGCGGTCTGGATTTTTTCGCTGACGCAGCAGATCGCCGTTTTTCAACGGACTGATAGACGTCGATACCGTGGACAATTCAAAATAGGAGGCGGGGACCATGAAGCCTATCCGTGACCATGCGGACTATGAGAAGGCGCTTGCTCGAATCGAAGAGCTTATTTCGGCCCCCGAAGGATCGCCCGAGGTTGACGAACTGGAAGTGCTGGCGATTTTGGTCGAGAAATTCGAAGAGGGACACTACCCTATTCCGGAAGCCCCGGTGTCGGAGGTGCTGAAACTCTTCATGGAAGAGAACATTCTCACCCCCAAGGATATGGCCAAATACCTGGGGTCCGCGAGCGCCGTTTCCAAGGTCCTGAACGGATCCAAGGACCTGACCGTCAACCAGATCCGGATCCTTTCCAACGAACTGGGAATCCCCCTGGCAGCGCTGGTCGGGGGCACGGCCGAAGAGTCGTCTGTGAACTGGCAGGCCTTCCCCCTCGTTGAAATGGCCAGGAGAGGCCTGTTCGGGGAGAAATACCTACGAGCCACGTATAAAACCTTGGCGAGCAATGCGCGTGAGCTTGTGGCCGGGCTTATCGGAGATGCCCGGCTGGACTTTGCTTCGACCAGGTTGCGGCAGGGGATCAGGCCGGGCCCGGCAAGCGACCCGTATGCGATCAAGGCCTGGCTCGTGGAAGTCGCCAAACGGGCGCAGGACAATCTGCCGGCGCAGCCATACAAGGGCATCAGCCGATCCGAACTGTCCAGCCTTGCGCACCTGTCAAAAAAGCAGAACGGGATGCTTCTGGCCATCGGCTATCTCGCCGATCGTGGAATTCCCGTTGTCATCGTTCCCCAGTACAAAAAATCGAAGATCGACGGCGGCGTGGTGGTTATCGATGGCGGGCGACCGGCCATCGGTCTCAGTTTGCGCTACGACCGGAAAGATTATTTCTGGTTCACCCTTTTGCACGAAGTGGCGCACATCGTATGCGATCATGTGAAAGATTACCTGGCCGATGATCTTCTTGATCCGGAAGATCTGGAAAAGGTCGAACGCGAAGCAAACGAATTGGTGGAAGCCATGACGGTCCCGGCCGAAATATTCAATGCGATCATCCCGGACCCGGAAGCAGCAACCTTGGAGTCGGTCATCCGACTTGCGCAGGAGTGCGACGTCGACGTTTCTATCGTCGCGGGCCGTGTACAATATAAGGCAAACGAATACAGAAAATTCTCAAGGCTTGTCGGCCGGGGGCGCGTCCGCGCTTTTTTTGAAGCCGAACAGAGCCCGGCAGAGTGATGACCTGGCGGCCATTTGTGAGCACAGGGCAAACGAGGCCCAAACGGGGATCGCGGCAGGATTGCCGGATACCCGGCACCCCCGATTTTTCTGCTGCGCACTCTTTGCGGAAAACCACTGCAAGAAATCTCCGAGTCACTGTCAGTACGCACCTACCGCACCGTCAGCGCCACCCTGACCCGGGTCGAACGACGGGTGACCCAGGATGAAAAATCCAAAAACATATTGGAGAAGGTGAAGGAAGGTGCAAAGAAAAGTCAAAGCGAGACGTGACCCATATTTCGGACATTAAGAATAAAAAACGATCATAAATTTGAAATAGCTTTAATGCGCTGCTCTTCTGGCAAATAGTTCTGCAAGGACTGACCTGCCGGGAAACTTCGGACCACTCAATTCTTGAGAGTTTCCCCACGGTTCAGGTTTTTCCCATACTGCCGACAGAAATGTTCTGGCGTCAT
>NZ_JADBGG010000047.1 GCF_014873765.1 Desulfomicrobium macestii
TCGCAGTGACGCAGTTACCTTCGACTTCAGGGGTGTGGCTTACCCCGAGGTGGACTTACACCACCCTGACAAAGCGCCTTCGCGGGCGCACTCATTCCCGCGCAGGCGGGAATCCATGCCTTGAACAGACGAACCTTGAAGCTCGGGGGATGGATCCCCGCCTTCACGGGGATGACGCTCGGTGAGACGGCAATCGACTATCACGACCTCCGTAAGATGGATCCCCGGCTGCGCGGGAATGACAAGAGCGTGTTCCGCCTCCTGGCCGACATCGCAGATGGATCCCCGCCTTCGCGGGGATGACGCTCGGTGAGACGGCAATCGACTATCACGACCTCCGTAAGATGGATCCCCGGCTGCGCGGGAATGACAAGAGCGTGTTCCGCCTCCTGGCCGACATCGAAGATGGATCCCCGCCTTCACGGGGATGACGCATGCCCAGGATGATGCGTGTCTGCCAGTATTCCACGCCGGATCCCACGCGACGACAGGCAGTCGGCAGGGTTGAATTCCCGACCGTTTGGGAATAGTGTCCTGTATGAGCGGGAAATATTCCCAAACGACAGTTTTTCTGCCTTGTCCCGATAATCGATTTTGGCCCTTTCCTTGCTCATGTCAGCGTCCTTGACTTTTCACGAGTCGGGGCCGTTTTTTTATACAAATTTGTCATTAATCACCTGTTTGCACCGAAAAAATATGACAATTATGTCACATTTCCAGGAGCCAGGTTTTGAACAGCAAAGGGAGTAGCGCGCTATGTGTCGATTGTTTGCGCTGACCAGCAGCGAACCCGTCTCCCCCATGGATGCCATCCGTGCCTTGGATGTCATGCGCGAGGGACACGACGGATCAGGAGTCGGCCTTTATTTGTCGGATCTGGGCGGCCCGTTCGAGTCCATGAAGGGCAGCCCCATCCTGTCGGGAATCTTCACCGACGCCGGTGTCGAACGTCTGGACGCCTTCATGAGCGCCAAGGGGTTCACCCTGAAGCACGACCTCGCCATCACGCCGAGGGGTCCCATGCCCACTTGGACGCCCCGGCGTGACCGCTACATCGTGCGGACCTATGACATCCCCGCCGCCTGGAACGATCTGAGCGAAGATGAAAAAGGCCTTGGCTACCTGAAGACCCGCCTTGAACTCAAGCACATGGGTCTGGCCGACGAGAGCATCACCGTCTTCTCCTTCTGGCCGGACACGGTCATGATCAAGGAGATCGGCGATCCGTTGCAGGTCGGCGAATATCTGGGACTGGACCGGCCCGAGATAATGAGCCGCCTCGTCCTGGCCCAGGGTCGCCAGAACACCAACTACGCCATCAATCTCTACGCCTGCCACCCCTTCTTCGTCGAAGGGATCAGCACCATGACCAACGGCGAGAACACGGCCTTCATCCCCATCCGCGACTACCTCGCAGCCCAGGGCATTCCCGGCTATGAAGGCTACAACTCCGATTCGGAAGTATTCACCCACATCCTGCACTACACGATCAAGAAGCTGGGCCTGCCCTTTGAAGCCTACAAGCACATCATCACGCCCCTCAAGGACCACGAGATGAGCGCCCATCCGGACAGGGAATTCCTGTCCAAGCTGAAGCAGATCTGCCGCCGCCTCATCATCGACGGCCCCAACTGCGTCATCGGCTGCCTTCCGGACAAATCCATGTTCATGGTCCAGGACAGCAAGAAGCTGCGCCCCGGCGTGGTCGGAGGCCGTCCCGGCATCTACGCGTTCTCTTCGGAGATCTGCGGCCTGGACCTGGCCATTCCCGATCGTGACAAGTCCCAGGATTTTCAACCCATGCATCTTGATTCGGCCATTGTCGGCCCGGACCGCCAGGAGATCAAAGTATGTCGGCAAACACAGCCATTAGCCCTTCCCAACTGAGCATCAAGGATCTGCCCTGGCAGATCGAGTGGAACAAGGACCGCTGCACCCTGTGCGGTCAGTGCTGCGCGGTGTGCCCCATGCAGTCCCTGGAGCTCGGCACCTTCCGCAAGCGCAGCATCAAGGTTCCGGCCGGGTTCAAGAACAAGCCCGAGAACGAGCACACCATCTATTACGGCATCCGCCAGCGCACGGCCCCGCACCAGGCCTGCGTGGGCTGCGGAACGTGCAGCATGGTCTGTCCCAACGACGCCATCCTGCCCATGCACTCCGATGAAAAGGACAAGCTGCGCTACCACGTGAATCTCGGCGGTCAGCCCCGCACCCGTGGCGGACGACGCAACGACAACAATTCGCTGCTGGACCAGATCAAGTTCATCCGCATCTCCATGCTGACCGACCCGGCCCTTGATTCGGGCCGCCATGAATTCGATCTACGCACCCTGATCGGCCGCATCCAGAGCCCCATGGAGGGCCTTGCCACCATCAAGGAACACGGCTGGGCGCCGCCCGTGCGCGAGATCTATCCGCTCATGATCGGCAGCATGTCGTTCGGCGCGCTCTCGCCCAACATGTGGGAAGGCCTGCAGATGGGCGTCGCCTACCTGAACGAGGAGCTGGGCATGCCCGTACGCATGTGCACCGGCGAGGGCGGCTGTCCGCCGCGCCTGCTCAGATCGCGTTTTCTCAAATATGTCATTCTGCAGATCGCATCGGGCTACTTCGGCTGGGACGAGATCATCCACGCCATCCCGCAGATGAAGGAAGATCCCTGCGCCATCGAGATCAAGTACGGCCAGGGCGCCAAGCCCGGCGACGGCGGCCTTTTGATGTGGCACAAGGTCAACAAGCTCATCGCGGCCATCCGCGGCGTGCCCACCGGCGTCAGCCTGCCCAGCCCCCCGACGCATCAGACCCAGTATTCCATCGAGGAATCCGTGGCCAAGATGATTCAGTCCATGTCCATGGCTTGGGGATTCCGGGTGCCGGTCTATCCCAAGATCTCGGCCACGACCACGACCAACGCGGTCCTGAACAACCTCTGCCGCAACCCCTACGCGGCCGGATTGGCCGTTGACGGCGAGGACGGCGGCACGGGCGCGGCCTACAACGTGTCCATGAACCACATGGGCAGCCCCATCGCCTCCAACATCCGCGACGCCTACCTGACCCTGTGCAAGCTGGGCAAACAGAACGAGGTTCCGCTCATCGCCGGTGGCGGCATCGGCAAGAACGGCAATCTGGCGGCCAACGCGGCCTCGCTGATCATGCTCGGCGCCTCGGCCGTGCAGATCGGCAAGTATGCCATGCAGGCCGCCGCCGGATGCGTGGGCTCGGAGTCCGATCGCTGCAACGTGTGCAACATCGGCGTCTGCCCCAAGGGCATCACTTCCCAGGATCCGCGCGTGTACCGCAGGCTCGATCCGGAGAAGGTGGCCGAGAGGCTGGTCGAGCTCTACGTCAGCTTCGACATGGAAATGAAGAAGATCTTCGCCCCCCTGGGCAGGTCCACGTCTCTGCCCATCGGCATGTCCGATGCGCTGGGGATCGCCGACAAGGACGCGGCGGACAGACTGGCCATCAAATACGTGGTCTGATGAGGGAGAGATATGCAAAGCACCATTCATATTGACGGAAAGGAAAACGGCGTGCGCCTGGAATCGCGCATCCTGGAGGAACGCATCCAGGACGCGGTCAAGGCCGGAGCCAGGGAGCTGACCATCGACGCCTGCGGCCAGCACGGTATCGGCGGGCGGTTATGGGTATCCAAGGAGGAGTCCGTCAGCATCAAGGTCACCGGCGCGTCCGGACAGCGCCTTGGTTCCCTGGGCTTCCCCGGCACGACCATTGAAGTCATGGGGCCCGGCTCCGACGACATCGGCTGGCTCAACGCCGGAGCGGAAATCATCGTCCACGGCAACGCGGGCAACGGCATCTGCAACGCCATGGCTCAGGGCAAAGTCTATGTCGGCGGCAACGTCGGCTCGCGCTGCATGACCATGACCAAGCAGAACCCGCGCTTCGCGCCCCCGGAGCTCTGGGTTCTGGGTGACACGGGCGACTATTTCGCCGAGTTCATGGCCGGCGGCACGGCTGTGGTCTGCGGTGTCAACGCCCACGATCAGGCCAACGTCCTGGGCTACCGCCCCTGCGTGGGCATGGTCGGCGGGCGCATTTTCTACCGTGGCCAGGAACAGGTCATAAGCAACGCCGACGCCAAGCACGTGCCTGTCGGCGACGACGACTGGGCCTGGCTTCAGGAAAATCTAAAGCAATACCTTAAGAAAATCGACAAGGCCGAGCTCTTCGACATTCTGGCCACCCGCGACCAGTGGCATCTGGCCACGGCCAAGTCGCCCTATGAGAAGGTCACCAAGAAACGCAAGAACATGTCCGACTTCCGTTCTCAGGTCTGGGACATGGAGCTTGGGCGCGGGGGCCTGGTGGGTGATCTGACCTCCCTGGACCGTTCGCCCATCGGACTCATCACCAGCGGTGAATTGCGCCGCTTCGCCCCGGTCTGGGAAAACTGCAAGTACATGCCCCCCTGTCAGGCCAGCTGCCCGTCGGGGATTCCGGTCCAGAAACGCTGGCAGCTGGTGCGCGAAGGCCGCCTGGCCGAGGCCGTGGATCTGTCCCTTGAATACACGCCTTTCCCGGCCACGGTCTGCGGCTATCTGTGCCCCAACCTGTGCATGGAGGGCTGCACGCGCGGCCTGGGCAGCCTGAAGCCCGTGGACGCCAAGATGCTCGGCAAGGAAGGCATCAACGCCCATCCGCCCATGCTGCCCCTGTCCTCGGACAAGAAGGTAGCAGTCATCGGCGGCGGCCCGGCCGGCATCTCCGTGGCCTGGCAGCTGCGCCTCAAGGGCCACAAGGCTTCCGTGTTCGACATGGACGAGAAGCTCGGCGGCAAGCTGCAGGCCTCCATACCTGCCAACCGCATCCCGCCCGAGGTGCTGGCTGCGGAGCTGGATCGGGCGCGCGAGATCATCCCCCATGTGCGCCTTGAGAAGAAACTCAACCGCGACGATTTCGAGGCCATAAGAAGCGACTACGACTTCATCGTCCTGGCCACCGGAGCTCAGCGTCCGCGCACCCTGCCCGTGCCCGGCAACGAGCGGCTCATCACGGCCACGGACTTCCTGAAAGCCTGCAAGCACGGCGACGCCGATGTCGGAGAGCGCGTGGTCATCATTGGCGCGGGCAATGTCGGCTGCGACGTGGCCACCGAAGCGGCCCGCCTGGGCGCGAAGAGCATGACGCTCATCGACGTGCAGAAGCCCATGAGCTTCGGCAAGGAGCGCGAGGAAGCCGAGAAAGCCGGAGCCCAGTTCCTGTGGCCCTGTTTCACCAAGGAAATCACGGCCGAGGGCGTGCTCCTGACCGACGGACGGGTCATCCCGGCCGACACGGTCATCATCTCCATCGGCGACACCCCGGATCTGGAGGCCTTTCCCGAGAACATCGCTCGTGAGCGCGGCTTCATCACCGTCAACGACGTCAACCAGACCACGGACCCGAAGGTCTTCGCCATCGGCGATCTGGTCAAACTTGGCCTCCTGACCCAGGCCATCGGCGACGGACGACGTGCGGCCCAGGCCATCGACGACATCATCAGCGGCCGCCGCCCCCTCTCGGTCACCGAGGACATGCACGAGGGACTCAAAACACGGCTTGAATACATGGATCCGGGCAACCACATGTCCGAAACCATAGACTACTCACGCATGAACCTGGCCTACTTCGACCCGCGCCTGGGCGCATTCGACAGCCTGGACCAGTGCGCCGAGGAGTGCTCGTCCTGCGGCGTGTGTCGTGATTGCGGCATCTGCGAGGCCATCTGCCCGCGCGGAGCCATCAGCCGCGAAGCCTTGCCGGACAACGAATTCGCCATGGTCTGCGACAGCGAGAAATGCATCGGCTGCGGCTTCTGCGCCGGAGCCTGCCCCTGCGGCATCTGGACGCTCATTCCGAATACGCCGCTGGAATAGGCGGATTTAAGAATCAGAGAAAACAAGGGGGAAGACGATTTCCCCCTTGTTTCATGTGCGGGAAGGATTGAAGGGAAGATACCTGGACGTTTTTCCGTACACAAATCTGCAAACATAGAAGGCTCGGCTCGTGCCGGTTCTTCTCTTTGCTTTGACAATCAGGATAGATGCGTTTTCTCAGCGATTGTAATATGCATTGAGCACATACTCCTGCACCATCCTCTGGGTGTTAAAAAATGATCCGTTGATGGCAATGGAGTAGGCCATCATGTCCATGAATCGGCCCCGATCGCTGTAGAAAAGGGGGATAACGGTATGCTCCAGCTTGTCGTATAGAGACGGGGCGTCCAGGGAGTGATCCCGCTCCTCTCCCTTTCCGTGAACCGGCTCCCCTATGGACCAGCCCGTCAAACCCTCAATGTGCCCCTCGATCCACCAGCCATCCAGCACGCTCAGGTTTGGGACACCGTTCAGGGACGCCTTCATCCCGCTGGTTCCGGAAGCCTCCATGGGCGGCTCGGGTGTGTTGAGCCAGATATCCACCCCGGCGGTCATGATCGCACCCAGCGTCATGTTGTAGTTCTCCAGATAAACAACTTTAATGTCATGCTTCAGGTCATTTTTGGCCGAGAATATTCTTTTAATGAGTTCCTTTCCGTTATGGTCACGGGGATGGGCCTTGCCGCTATAGACGATCTGGATTTTGCCGACCTCATTGGAGATTCTCTTGAGCCTCTCCATGTCTCTGAACAGGAGATCCGCCCGCTTGTACGTGGCGGCGCGTCGGGCAAAGCCGATGGTCAGTATGTTTTCATCCATGCCCACACCGGTTTCGTCGTTGACAAGGCCCATAAGCTGCTTCTTGCACTGCATGTGGGCGTCCCACAGTTCATTCCTGGGAACGCTCAAGGCGTAGCGCAGGCTGAAATTGTCCTGCCTCCATGAAGGAATCATACGGTCGAAAAGTTCTCGAAACGGTGCGGCGACCCAGGCGGCGGCATGGACCCCGTTGGTGATGGCGTCAATGGTATAGCCTGCAAACATGAGCCTTGAGATCTCGCCATGTTTTCGGGCCACACCGTTGACATAACGGCTGAGGTTGAGGCCCAGATAGGTCATGTTCAGGGTGGTCCCTTCATGGAGAACGCCTTCCAGGTCGAAGAAATCATCCCGCTCGCCGATGACCTTGCGTGCCAGCTCCAGCGGAAACTTGTCATGACCGGCCGGAACAGGGGTGTGGGTGGTAAAAACGCAATGGTCGCGGACCGTATCCAGGTCCTGCGCCATGATCGATTTCCTTCCGGCCTGTTTCGCCGCCTCGTCAAGCAGCGCCAGAGTCAAAAGGGCGGCATGGCCTTCGTTGAGGTGGAATGTGCTGATTTCCTGATAACCCAGAGCCCGGAGCATCCTGACGCCTCCGATACCCAGAATCACTTCCTGTGAGATCCGGTAATGATCATCCCCGCCGTACAAAGAGTGGGTCAGCCCCCTGTCCCACTCCGAATTTTCGGCAAGGTCCGCATCCAGAAAATAGATGGGAACCACGTAGCCGCTCAAGCACTGGGCATCGTAGCGCCAGGCCCGAAGGTGCACGGTCCGCCCTTCCACGGTGACCTGGGCGCGAGCGGACTCCTCTTCCAGCAACTCATCAAAAGCCCAGGAGGTGGGTTCCTCCCGCTGCCACCCGTCGGCTTCCAGTCGCTGCCTGAAATAGCCCTTGCGATAGAGAAGCGTGACCGCAACCATCGGCACCTTGAGGTCCGCTGCCGAACGGATCGTGTCTCCGGCCAGTACCCCCAGGCCACCGCTATACGTACATATTTTTTCGTCAATGCCAATTTCCATGGAAAAATAAGCCACTGAGCGATCTTTGATGTCCTGATTCATGTCTTTCTCCTGATGCTGGCAAGGTTCCGGGAGTTTCTCCAGGATTCATGAGGCCGGGTGCGTACGCTCTTGATTTTAAGGAGTGAAACTCTCATGGCCGTCACCCCGCGCTGTGCATGTGTTCTTCAAGATCCTGAAACCATGCTTTCATATAACCTCTCGGCATCCTCCCGCCTACATAGCTCCGATCCCGGGGTCATGACGGCTGCCGAACCGGTCGCCACTCCGAAAAGGACGGATTCCCTGAGCGGGTTTCCTCGGGCAAGGCTCAAGGTGACACCGGCAACCATGCTGTCTCCGGCCCCGACCTTGCTGACAATGGGCACGGTAGGCGGCAGGATGTGTTCGGTAAATTCCTCCGAAACCACCAGGGCGCCTGCCGCACCGAGAGAAATAATGAGCACCTCGCACCGGCCGCTCTTGACCATTTTCTGGGCCTCGGCCTTGATCTGCGATTCCTCTTTGATCTCTTCGCCGACCAGTTCCCTGAATTCGCGGACATTGGGTTTGATCAAAAACACCCCTTCATCCAGCGCTTCCTTCAAGGCTTTACCCGAAACGTCCACAATGGTTTTTGCCCCCCTTTTCTTTCCGATACGCGCGACCTGTGCATAAAAGTCAGTAGGCACGCCCTGCGGAAGGCTTCCGCTTGCCACAACATAATTGGGTGCGGGGTCGATGGCAGCAAGTTCCTGAAGAAATGACTCCCATTCGTTTTCCTTCAGTTTTGGTCCCGGCATTCCAAAGCGGTACTGCTGGCCGGTCGATTCATCCAAAATGACCAGACTCTCGCGGATCATTCCCGCGATGGGAAATGACCGATGGTTCAGCCCGTCTTCGTCCAGAAGTTCCTGAAGCCTCTTGCCTGTCATTCCCCCTGCGGGATAAAGGAGCTGGGATTTTCCTCCCAGTTTTTTGATGGCCCGACAGACATTAACCCCTCCGCCTCCTGGCTCGAAACGTGGCGGCTTGCAGTAGAGTTTTCGCTCTGCAACGACGTGATCAACACTTGAGCTCTTGTCGATCGTTGGATTTAAAGCAATGGATACAATGGTTTTCATGATTATAAACTCCCTGATCACCAACCCGATGCCGAACTTTCCGTAAGTTTGAAACCACTCTTGCGGAATCTCATATCGTCAACACGATGATCGACGAGATAAGCTTCGATTTTTCAACAAATTTATCTGAAGCCGAACCAGTCGTATCTCATCCAGTAGCATAGAATCATGGTCCCGAAAAGCAGATAGGCTCGCAAAAGGAGCTGCGGCGATTTTTGGCACACGGCCACCGCTTTTGCTTGCTCCAGCGCGGTGGGTAACCTTTCAGCTTTTTCTCATGAACATTCAGGATGATACCCAGCATAACGGCGCATGAAACGAGCCAGCGCCACTTGGCGTTGCGCTTTCTCATGTGATTTCAAAGCGATGCATAGGTTGATCGAGGATGAGAAATTAATAGCTAGATTCGAGAAGGTGCGCGCTACTACAACGTCAACTTGAGATGATATACCGGAAGGTCACTATCGCCGCAGCAGCCAGCGAAAAAAGCCTGAAACAAGAATGGTGAAAAAATCTGGATGTAAAAAATAAACGGAAACTATAAAGAATAGCAATCAAAAAAAATGTTCCCGCATCATTTATTGAATATTGCACGCATGGACACTGTCACAGCAAGCTTCAGCAAACCATTTGCGTCACTTTTGCGCATTCGATCGCATTCAATTGTTAAGAAAGATCCTTGCATGTGGGCATTTCGGTCAAGTCAACGGCATGGGAATATGGAATGAGCGCCCCGGTGGCGCAACGCAGCCAGATTGCTTCGCGGTGCGAGGCATCGTAGACGCCCTTGTTGGTCGGAAAAGTCCGGGCCACGGCTGCGATAAGGGCCGTTTCCGCTTTGCTGAGTGGTGAAGCGCTGGTCATGTCGGCCTTGAGTATCTCATCAACCAGATCCCGATAATTGTTCAGTTGAGGGCCCATCGGTAAAGCGGCGTACGTAGCCCCAGTCATCCCGCGGCCCAGATCCCTGAATGCGGCCATGTCGGCGTACCAGAGGTATTTAGCCGCATAGAGCATGCGGTCATCCTTTTTCAACAAAGGACGCTTCAGGAGATCCGCAAAGGTTTCAAGAACCAAACGAATTCGCGGGATGGAAAATTCACGGTTGCCAGTGTGCTCACTGCATGAATTGTCCAGCAGAAACGATCGCAGCAGGGTGTCCATCGACTTGCTCTGAACAACGCCGGTTTCCCAACGCTTGATACTGGCGACTCCGACCTCCAGGGCATCCGCCAGTGCCTGTTGCGACAAGCCCTTTTCCTGACGCAGTCGGCGAATATCTTCGCTTCCGAGCAAACCAACGATTTTCCGGTATGCATCGGCAAGCCGCTCCTGCATGACCGCCGCTTCTTCGATGTCAGCCAACTCAAGCCCGCATTCGGAGCACTGTTGCAACGTTGCAGTGTATGTAACCTCAACGCCTTTAAACAAAACATGCTCTTCAATCTCGATTTGTCTTACAAAACCCTGACAGTTGGGGCACGTCGTTGCCATATCCTGATTTTTCATGGACTTCTCCATTTAATTCGCGGCACTGTTTGAGACATGCAGCGAAACCAGATAAAAAAAATTATTCCGGAGTGAAAATTTGTAGTAAACACAGCGCTCAAATTTCGGACAGTTCAACGAAAAAGCCCACAAATCATGATTTAGTATGCATTCTTGGTAAGACTTTTGCGGAGGATGCTGACCTGCGTAGTGTTCCGGCCTTGTGTTATCCAGGAGATCCAATAAAACTTGCCGCAATTCATGTCCGATTGAATAGCCGAGTTGCAGCGCATGAGCGGTAATGATTCGGGGTTCAACAAGTTTAATGCGATTTTCGCGAACAGCGCTCAGAGCCGCGTGCAATTTGGTACTCAGTTCCTTGTGACTCGGTCGGTCCAAAACTCCCCCAAAAAATCCGAGGAGCAAAACCACGAACCTCGGGTGGATAATGGTATCAATTGATACCGCTGTCAAGTTGATAAACGCTCACACGCCAAAGATGTCATCCATGAAGCCGAGCCTGCCGTTAATCTTGGACCAGTCGGAATTCAAAACTGCTTTCGATCTGCCGCGCACGTCCCTCGAAATATTCGATCAGATTCTGGACAAGCTCTTTTTCATTCTTTTCGTATCTCGGAAGGTTGCAGACGACTTGCCTACAGCAAATTTCCATCGCGTACACGTGTGATCACAATCACGGCAAGCGCCAGAGACCTTGGTTCTCTGAAATACGGAAGCATCCCAGCATCGCAAATGCCGACATACTACCAAAGCAGTAGCGCCCCGCTCTCCCTTTTTTCAGGGACGCAAGCAGGAGTTCATCGCCGCCAACCGGCACCAAGACCTTGAGCACGAGCCCTTCGGCCGCCCCATCCAAAACATTGTTGACCAATGATTTTCGCCAAGGCATCAGCACCAGGAGCAGGAGGGATTTCATGAAAGCACGCACCCGTATCATGCAGACGCCGGATCTGGGGCTTCCGCCGACCAGAACCGTCAATCCGGAACTTCATCGCGGCTCGACCGTGTATTTCGACTCGTATGCGGATCTGCGCAGTGCCGGCCTTGGAGAATATGGCGGGGTCACCTATGGCACCGACAGGCTGCCGCAGCAGCGCATTCTCGAAAAGGCCATCGGCGAACTTGAGGGCGCGGCCCTGACCCGCGTCTTTCCCTCGGGCATCAGCGCCATAAGCGAAACCCTGCTGGCTTTTGTGCAGGGTGGGGACCATCTGCTCGTCTGCGACAATGTCTATGGACCGACCTTACGCTTCTGCCGTGAGGTCCTGGGCAAATTCGGCGTTCAGACCGATACCGTGCCGGGCAATGCGGGAGCGGACATCGCAGGCTACCTGCGTCCGAACACCCGGCTCATTTTCCTGGAATCGCCGGGCTCGAACACGTTCGAAATCCAGGACATACCAGCCATCACCGGCATCGCCCGCGAACGCGGCATCCTGACCGTCCTCGACAACACCTGGGCCACTCCCCTGTTCCTCGATCCGTTCGCCCTTGGCGTGGACATCTCCATCCATTCGGTCACCAAATATCTTTCCGGCCACTCGGACGTCCTGATGGGCTCGGTCTCGACCACCGCCGAACACGCCCAAACCCTGGACAAGGCTTACGCCTGCCGGGAAATCTACGGTTCGCCCGACGACTGCATGCTGACCCTGCGCGGCCTAAAGACCCTGCATGTCCGCATGAGGGAGCACTTCGCCTCGGCCCTTAAGGTGGCGCAGTGCCTGCAAGACCATCCGCTGGTCGGCGACGTGCTCTATCCGCCCCTGCCCTCGCACCCTGAACACCATCTCTGGAAGCGCGACTTCAGCGGCGCGTCCGGCCTTTTCGGCATTACCTTGCGTCACGAATATGCCCCGGAAGCTCTGGGCGCGTTTCTGGACTCTCTTGGTCTTTTTGGGATGGGATTCAGTTGGGGAGGATACAAGAGCCTGATCACGGCCGGAGTGCCCGCAAGAAATCTGGGCGGCCGCCATCATGGGCAAACGATCATCCGCCTGCATATCGGACTCGAAGATCCGGAGGATCTGATGGTAGATCTGCGGCACGGGCTGTCGCTGCTTGAAAAACAGACACCACTTGAATGATGCGCCCGTCAGACCCGGCGACTGGCCATGACGTGACGCCATGGGCTCCGCATATCCGGGCGCTTCCGTCAGACCCGGCAAAGGGAGCCTTCGTCCGGCCGTTTTCAAACCTCCTTAAAGCCCCACCTTGTAGCGTTTCATCTGGCTCCAGACGCTGGTGCGGGAGATTCCCAGAATCCGCGCCGCTTCGGACTGGTTTCCGTTTGCCTCGCGCAGGGCCTGCACCAGGCGCTCCCTCTTGATTTCATCCAGGCTTCTGGCCCCGACATCGGCAGGGGCGCACACGACTGCCTCGCTCATGAGCTCCGTCGGCAGGTCACGGGGTTCGATCATGTCCGTCTTGCAGGCCACGAAAGCGTATTCGAAGGCGCTCCTGAGCTCGCGCACGTTGCCCGGCCACGGGTGGCGCAGGAGCAGATCCATGGCCTCGCGCGAGATGCCCTGCACCTTCTTGCCGGACTTGAGCTGCATGCGCAGGAAAAACGAGGAGGCCAGCAGCGGAATGTCCTCGCGGCGCTCGCGCAGCGGTGGGATGCGGATGGGGATGACGTTGATGCGATAGTACAGGTCCTGGCGGAACAGGTTCCTGGCAATGAGGTCCGGCAGGTCGCGGTTGGTGGCGGTCAGAATCCGGGCCTGAACCGGGATGGACTTGTGGTCGCCCACGCGCTCGATGACCTTCTCTTCAAGCACGCGCAGGAGCTTGACCTGGGTACTGGCGGGCAGATCGCCGATCTCGTCCAGAAAGATGTCGCCGTCGCCCGCGCTCTCGAAGCGCCCCATGCGGTCCTTGTGCGCCCCGGTGTAGGCGCCCTTGACATGCCCGAAGAGCTCGCTTTCCAGAAGCGACTCGTTGAGCGCCGCGCAATTGACCTTGATGAAAGGCTTGTCCCGGCGTGGTCCGGCTTCATGGATGGCCTTGGCCACCAGCTCCTTGCCGGTGCCGCTCTCGCCATAAATGATGACCGGAGAGTCGATCTGCGCCACGCCGTCGATAAAGTCGAAGACCTGCTGCATGTTCGCGGCCCGGCCCACGATGCCGTGAAAGGAGTCTTCGCGTGAGATCTCGCGCCGGAAGGTCTCAAGCTGCTGCTCCTTGTCCACAAGGTCGGAGATGTCCGTCATGGTCTCCACCGCCCCGATTATCTCGCCGTCCCTGTCCTTGAGCACCGAGGCATTCTTGACCACGGGCACGCGGGAACCGTCCTTGCGCATCAGGGCGCACTGCTGCTTGCGCAGCTCTCCCTTCTTGAACATCACGCACCAGTGACACTCCGGAATCCCGCGTGCCAGCTCGCAGGACGAGCAGCCGAGGATCGTGCACGAAGCCCCGATAAGCTCATCGCGGGCATACCCCGTCATGCTCACCAGCCCCTCGTTGACGGACACGATCTTGCCGTCCGGCGTGACGATCATGATCCCGTCCTGAATGGTGTTGACCACGGTCTTCCAGTATTGATTCAGATCCTCGTCCATCCCCTTCGCTCCATGCCACCTGTTTTATTTGTGAACAAACAACCTGTTAAGGTGTTTAGTTAATGAACATGCAAAACGCAACAGCGAAGCGCCAATCAAGCATTTTGAATCGCCTACACGCACATTTAAAATAATTATTTCGGCATGATAAGCATAATTAAAATCTCGGGATCACCAAAAGGAAATTCTGGCACGCCGCTGGCTATGGGAGAAATGTCGGCGCGGCCCGGCGCATGAGGATGACTGCCATGACCAAGTTAGACATGCGGAACACAATGGATTTTTTCGGGATGCTGACAGCGTGCGCACTGATCAAAAGGCTTGAAGCCGGTGAGTCCATGCTGATCCTGGCCAATGACAGGGCTTTTCTGCCCGATCTGCGCAGAGTGCACCCGGAGTGCAGTTTTCAGCTGGTCCCACCTCATGAATTGAAGGAAGGAGACGATTATCTGTTTCAGGTCAGAAAAATCTGAACCAGGCAGACTTCTCAACCCAAATCGCAAGGAGCAAGCCATGTCTACAGTAACAGTCAATTGCCCGTATTGTCAGGAAAGCATGACCGTAAATCAGGGAGACGACTATGCCCCGCAATTCCACGCATGCCGCAAATGCAGACGCAAGTTCATCGTGGAGCGCGGAGCGAACAGGGTAAAGGTCATGAAGGAAAAGGAAGCTCCGTGCATGAGCAATCCGGACTGCCGGGAAATTGAAACCAGCGCCACGTGTGAAGAATAGCAACACAAAAATGAACAAGGAAGAAAGGTGATGTGGAAGATACTGCAGACGATATCTAAAAATCTGGTCTTGGCCATCCCCACAGTCATGATCCTGGGATTCGTGAGTGGGCTCCTGGGTGACGCGGCATGGCTCAAGAATCTCATCGTGCCCTTCACCTTTCTGATGGTCTACCCGATGATGGTCACGCTGAAGATCAATCAGGTCTTTTCCGGCGGTGATCTGAAGGCACAGATCGTCACCCAGATCGTCAATTTCGCCATCGTTCCCTTCATGGCCTTTGGAGTGGCCTGGATCTTCTTCCGCGACCAGCCGTACATGATGCTCGGCATCGTGCTCGCCGGTCTGGTGCCGACCAGCGGCATGACCATCTCCTGGACCGGCTTCGCGGGAGGCAATGTCGCCGCCGCCGTGAAGATGACGGTCATCGGGCTCACGCTGGGTTCCCTGGCCACGCCGTTCTACGTGCGCTCCCTGCTCGGGGCGAGCATCGAGATGGATGTCAGCGCCGTCTTTTCCCAGATCGCACTCATCGTCTTCCTGCCCATGGCTCTTGGCTACGCCACGCAGCGACTGCTGATCCGCGTTTATGGCCAGAAAACATTCGCCGAACGTCTGGGACCGCGCTTTCCCGCCCTGTCCACCCTCGGCGTGCTCGGCATCGTGTTCATCGCCCTGGCGCTCAAGGCCAGGACCATCATGGGCGCGCCCGCCATGCTGCTGCAGATCCTCGCGCCCCTGGCGATCATCTATGGAGTGAATTTCGCCCTGAGCACCGTCCTGGGACGAATCATCCTGCCACGAGGCGACGCCATCGCCATGGTTTACGGCACCGTCATGCGCAACCTTTCCATCGCGCTGGCAGTAGCCATCAACGCCTTCGGATCCCAGGGTTCCGACGCGGCCCTGGTCGTGGCCATGGCCTACATCATCCAGGTACAGAGCGCCGCCTGGTACGTGAAGCTGACCGATCGCCTCTTCGGACCGGCACAGCCAAAAGGCATTTTTACTCCCCAAACCGCAAGCAGGAGCTGACACCATGCTGCCCGAATATAAACGCATTCTCTATGCAACGGACCTCTCCGAAAGCGCGCGCATGGCCCTGCGGCACGCCGTTTCCCTCGCCAACTGCCATGGAGCGGCCATGACAATCCTGCATGTCGTTCCGGATCTGGTCGAGCTCATGAGCGGGGACGCGGGTTTTGACATTGAAAGCCATTTCAGCCGCGCCGAGTGGGAAACGATCAATGCCACGGCCACAACCAGGGCCAAGGAAAAAGCGCGCGAAAGGGTGCGCGAGATGGCCTCCGAATGCGCCACGGACAATCCCCGCTGCCCGGTGTCCGGGGCCGAACTCAAAATCCAGACCGGAGACCCGGCCAAACGCATCCTGGCCGAAATACAAACCGGAAACTATGATCTGGTGGTCATGGGAGCTCATGGTCGCGGAACATTCATGGACATGCTGCTTGGATCCGTGGCAAACAAGGTCGTAAGGCTCAGTCCGGTGCCGGTACTGACTGTGCGCCTCCCCGTGGAGAAAGCGACAGGATGAGTCGACAGCGTACGGGAAAAGGCAGGATCCCCGCCTGCGCGGGGATGACGTCCCTGACTCGCCTTCGAATTGTGAAGATTTCGGCAGGCAGGATCCCCGCCTGCGCGGGGATGACGTCGGGGAGGGACGGCTGGATTCTGGATATTTCCGGATTGCCGCAATGGCGGATACCGTTTTTACAGACACAAGACGCGGCACCGCAGTGAGCGCGGTCGACGCCCTTGTACACTGTCATCTCCGCGCAGGCGGCGATCCATTCCTTTGAACATCAGACTACGAATACTTTGGAGAAACGCATGAAAGTCAACCGCAGATCCTTCCTCGCCTCCGGCCTCGCCGTTGCAGCAGGGGCCGCCCTGGGCCCGGCGAAGGCGCGCGCCCAAGGCGCCCGGGCCGAAGAGGTCGAACTGGCCACGCTGCTGGACCTGTCCAAATGCATCGCCTGCGGCGCGTGCGTGGAAGCCTGCCGCGAGACCAACGGACACAAGTTCCCGCAGCCGAAAAAACCCTTCCCCAAGATGTATCCATCCAAGGTCAAGGCCGCGGACTGGTCGGATCGCCAGGATGTGGACGACCGCCTGACTCCCTACAACTGGCTCTACATCCAGACGGCCACGGGTGAATACAACGGCAGGCCCTTTGAGCTCAACATCCCAAGACGCTGCCTGCACTGCCAGAATCCGCCCTGCGCCAACCTCTGCCCGTGGGGTTCCGCTTCCAAGGACAGCCGGGGCATAGTCAGCATCAACGACGAAATTTGTCTGGGCGGCTCCAAGTGCAAGGATGTCTGCCCCTGGCACATCCCCGAGCGCCAGACCGGCGTGGGCCTTTACCTCAAGCTCGCGCCGAGCTTCGCGGGCAACGGCGTCATGTACAAGTGCGACCGCTGCCGGGACCGGGTGGCCCTGGGTGAAACCCCGGCCTGCATCGAAGCCTGCCCCGAAGGGGTCCAGACCATCGGCCCGCGGGACGAAATCCTGGCTCAGGCCCGTGAACTGGCCCGGCGCACCGGCGGCTTCATCTACGGCGACACGGAAAACGGCGGCACCAACACCTTTTACGTCTCCCCCGTGCCCTTCGACGTTCTGGATCAGGCCATTGAAAAGGGTCCGGGCAAGCCGCATCTGGCTTCGGCCGGCAACCCGTTCGAAAAAGAGGAGCTGCTGGCGCGCGCCGTCTATGCGGCGCCCCTCGTCGGAGTCATGGCCGGCGTGCTGCATCTGGTGCGCGGGGCCACCTCGGAGGACGACAATGAATAAGCTCACCCTGCTCTTTCGCCTGACCGTGGTCGCGCTGCTGTTCACGGGCTTCGCCCAGATGCCCATCTTCGCCCGCTATTATCTGGCGGACGTACCGGGCTTCGCATGGACGGCGGACTACTATTTCAACCACGTGCTGCATTATATCCTGGCCATCGTGCTGCTGGCCATTCTTGGCTGGCGGCTGCCCCGCATCCTGACCCGCAAGTCCTGGACGGCAATGGGTGTCATCGTTGGCCTCTGCTGGGCAGGCATCGTCGTGACCGGCATCATCCGAGTCATGAAGAACCAGCCGGAGAGCTATTTCTCTCCCACGCTGGTCATGTGGGTGGACTGGAGCCATCTCGGATTTGTCATGCTTCTTGGAGCGGCGAGCCTGATCCGTTCAAGAGCCCGGCCCGCATCCCTGAAAAGGTGATCCAGGCAAAAACCTAACATATCACTTTAAGTTTTTTCGGCGGATTCATTCCTGCCAACATGACGCGCACCGGGCGATCGGGGGCGTGGCGGGGGCTCTTGTTTCAAAATTCAACCAATTTGACCAAAAGGAGACGAATATGATTGCCAAACGCATTGTCGTGATCGGAGGAACCGCCGCCGGACCAAAGGCAGCGGCCCGGGCCAGCCGTCTTGATCAGAACGCGGAGGTCATCCTCCTGCAGAAGGCCCCGGAGCTGTCCATGGCATCCTGCGGATATCCCTACTACGTGTCGGGAATGTTCAAGGAGCGCGAAAAGCTGCTGTGCACCCCCTCCGGCGTAGTTCGCGACCCGGCCTTCTTTGCCGGCGCCAAGGGCATCACCGCCATGGTCGAGACCGAGGCCGTGAGCATCGATCGTGAGAGCAAGGTCGTGAGCTGGATCAATGCCGCCGGAAACAATGGCCTCCTGGCCTATGACAAGCTCATCCTGTGCACCGGCTCCGTGCCCAAGATGCCTCCCATCCCCGGACGCGACCTCAAGGGCGTGACTACCCTGCACTCCATGGCCGACGCCGACGCCATGCGCAGCTGGGCCGAGCATTCCAGCGGCAAGAAGGCCGTGGTCATCGGCGGCGGACTCATCGGCATGGAGGCCTGCGAGGCCCTGTGCCATGCGGGTGTCGATGTCACCGTGGTCGAGGCCCTGCCGCAAATTCTCGGCTTTCTGGATACGGAATTGGCGCTGCTGGTGGAGAATCATGCCCGCGCCAAGGGTGCAAAGATCATTACCGGCGTCGGCCTGTCGGCCCTTGAAGGCGAAAACGGACAGATCGGCTCCGCTCGGCTGGCAGATGGACGGGTGCTGCCCTGCGACCTGGTGGTCATGGCCATCGGCGTGGCTCCCAACACGGCCCTGGCCAAGGCCGCGGGCCTTGAAATCGGTGCATTCGGCGGCATCGCAGTCAACGACTTCATGGCCACCTCGGACCCAAACATCTACGCCGCCGGTGACTGCGTCGAGATCACCAACCGTCTCACCGGCAAGAAGATGCTTGCGCCCTACGGCGACCTGGCCAATCTGGAAGGCCGCGTGGCCGGAGAGAACGCGGTGCTCGGCGATTCGGTGCGCTTCCCCGGGACCATCGGCAGCGGCATCTGCAAGGTCTTCGACTTCACCGCCGCGTCCACAGGTCTCTCCGAACGCCGCGCCAGGGAGGCGGGCTTCGACGTGGTCACGGCCATCAACGCCAGCCCCGACAAGCCCGGCTTCATGGGCGCCAAACCCCTGGTCTCCAAGATGGTCGCGGATCGCGCCACGGGCCGCATCCTCGGATTCGCCTGCGTGGGTCCCGGCGACGTGAACCGTCAGGCCTCGGAAATGGCCGTGGCCGTGGCCGCGGGCTGGACCGTGGACGAGATGGCCATGGCCGACCTGCCCTACGCGCCGCCCTACTCCCAGGCCATCGACCATGCCATCGCCACCGCGCACATCCTGCAGAACAAGATGCGCGGACTCATGACCGGCATCTCCAGCGTCGAGGCCAAGGCCCTGTTCGATGCGGGCGGTCCGCTCTACATCCTGGACGTGCGCGGCCACGATGAATTCAAGGAAAATCAGCTCGGCCGGGGCGAAACGCTCATCCCGCTCGGCCAGTTGCGCGGACGCGTGAGTGAATTGCCCCAGGACAAAAACGCGACCATCCTCTCTTTCTGCAAAGTCTCCATGCGCGGCTACGAAGCCCAACGCATTCTCGAAAGCGCTGGCTACACCGACGTACGGGTCATGGAAGGCGGCCTCATGGCCTGGCCCTACACCAACGAACAATAGTTTCTCCGCCCTTTAACTGATTGAAAAATTGAAAATTCGCAGACGCAGCAGATCGCCCTTTTGGGGCGGCCTGTTAAAGAAAACGAAAGCCCCCGGACAGATTGGCTGTCCGGGGGCTTTTGTCTGTTGATTCAAGGGGCTTTTGCCGCGTCCACGCAATTTTCACGCGGCAGGACATCAGCTGACTGTCGAAAAAATCCAAATTTGCAGGCTGTTGTCGCGGCGTAAGGGTTGCCCTGGAATCGGAAGAATCCCCCTGTCCCGCTACTCCACTTCTCCCCAAGCTCTGGCGCTGCGCTCAACCTTCTTGCGCACGCCCGTCCAGTCCGTTTCGTGCGCAAACATGGACTCCGGCAGGGCGACCAGCATTTTTTCGTACAGACTCAAGGGGACCGTGAACGTCAGTTCGTCGGTTTTCATGAATTTTCTCGCAGACGGATCCATCCCGCCGAGCACGGCCTTTTCCACACCCTGCGTCTGGTAGTACAGCGGCCAGCCGATTATGTTGGTGCAGCCTGCGCCAAAGGGCGATGCCACGCAGTCCATGTCGCCCGTGGTAAACACCGCCTGGACGAAAAGCCCTGTCAGCACTTCGGGCCGGGCGAAAAAGATGACGAACTCGGGCTCGTCGCCGTCCGTAAACTGCGACAGGGGCTTGAAAATGCAGTATTTGGCAGGAGCCTTGCGCGGATTCACCTTCTCCATGAAGGCCCGCATGGCGTCGGGCCCCGGCATGTACCGCTCGCCGTGCATGGGCGTGCCCGCAAAGCCCGTTGACACGTAATGTTCGATGAAGCGCAGATGCGGCTTCATCATCGAACAATAGTACACGCCGCCCGGACAGCCGTATTCCTCGGCGGAAATGAACGCCGCCCCCTTCTTTTTTCGGGCCAGCCAGATATTGCCCATGACACAGGAAAAGGTCTTCATGACCGCCAGCATATTGAGCTCTCTTCGATCCTCCAATTCACGCGAGATGGGAGTGCCCGGCTTCGGACCGTATGCGTTGTCCGGCTTCGTGTCCGAATAGTAGACGCCGAAGAGCTCCTCGCGGAGTCCGAGATGCTCCATGAAGGTTGCGGTGCCACCGAGAATGAATTCCATTGCCATGTCGTCCTCCTGGTCGTCAGAAATCTGCTGTAAGACGGTAGAGTTGCTCCATGCCATGATAACAGCTAAAATAGACGGAATAAATAGAGAATCCAGGGGCAGATCCTGAATCTTAAATCATCCTATTTTCCGAAGAATTTTACTCACTATTGTTGTGGCGACTTCAATATTTTCGGATACCAACTCGGCGCCCGAGGTTGGCTATGAGTAGCTAGCAGTCTTTTTTTATGGAAATATAATCAAAACCTCGCCCCGAATTCCGCAATTGCGTGACATGTTGCCCTTGCAATTCCCCCAGTTTATTATACAAACTTCCTGAACATGAATTTATTCACCACATAACACACATACGATTCATTTTTTTTCACGCACAACCAAAGTGCAAGGATGACATGGATGATACAAGAAATCGAACATAAATTACAGACACGACATCTTTCAATAGACGACTACGATGCTTTGCGAGATCTCCACAAACGGGTCTACAAAAGCCTCGACACCCCGTGGACGCAAAAGCAGATTGCCTTGCTGACCAGCATCTTTCCCGAAGGACAGGTTTGCATCGAGGACAATGGAGTGATCGTGGCCATCGCCCTGTCCGTCATCATCGATTTCAGCCTGTTCGGCGACCAGCACACCTATGACCAGATTGTCGGCAAAGGCACCTTCAAATCCCACGACCCGGAGGGGGACTACCTCTATGGCATCGAGGTCTTCGTGGATCCGGAATACCGGGGCATGCGACTGGGACGGCGCCTTTACGACGCGCGCAAGGAGATCGCCGAGAATCTCAATCTCAAGGGCATCCTGCTGGGCGGGCGCATTCCCGGCTATCACAAGGTATCAAAGGATATGACGCCCCAGGAGTACATCCTCAAAGTCAAAAACCGTGAATTGTACGACCCGGTGCTCACCTTTCAGATGTCCAACGATTTCCATGTCCGCAATCTCCTCGACGACTACTGGCCGGGCGACCACGAATCCCGAGGCAATGCAGTGCTCCTGGAATGGATCAACATCTATTATCGGAAAAAGACGCGACTGGTGGGGCGCACCAAATCCATCGCCCGTCTCGGAGTGGTCCAGTGGGAGATGCGTCGCTTCGAATCCTTTGACGACTTTATGCAGCAGGTGGAGTTCTTCGTGAACACGGTCAGCGACTACAAGGCGGACATCATCCTCTTTCCCGAGCTGCTCAATGCACCGCTTATCCGCATGTTTGATGACCTGCGCCCCACCGATGCCATGCGCCGACTCTCGGAATACACCGAGCCCATGCGTCAGGCCATGACTGAGATGGCTCTGAGTTACAACATCAACATCGTCGCCGGAAGCGTGCCTCAGCTCCAAGAGGATGGCACCCTGCACAATGTCAGCTTTCTGTGCAGGCGCGACGGCACTTGGGACAGCCAGGCCAAACTTCATATCACCCCGGATGAGGATGCACACTGGGGCTTCACGGGCGGACACGACCTTAAGGTCTTTGAAACCGACGTGGGCAAGATCGGCATACTCATCTGCTATGACGTGGAATTTCCAGAACTGGCCCGGTTGCAGACCCTGAAGGGGATGAAGATGCTGCTGGTCCCGTTCTGGACAGACACCAAGAACGGATATCTGCGCGTTCGCCTCTGCGCGCAGGCCCGGGCCATCGAGAACGAATGCTTCGTTGCCATCTCAGGGAGCGTGGGCAACATCCCCAAGGTGGAAACCATGGGCATTCAGTACTCTCAGTCCGCCATCTTCACCCCGTCGGACTTCCCCTTTCCTCATGACGCCATCGCCTCGGAGGTGACCCCAGGCATCGAGACCACGCTGATCACCGACGTCGATCTCGACCTCCTCAAGGAACTGCGCACCCTGGGCAGCGTGCGCAACGTCACAAGCCGGAGGACCGACCTCTATGAACTTCGCTGGAAAGGCGAAGAGTAAGCTATAACGCCGACAAGGAAATAGTCAGCCCTGAAGAACATCGCAATATGCTGAAATTATTTGGTCACAGGGTAAGATCTTGAATCTTGAATTACCCCATTTTCACACCCGGCCGTTGTTCACAACTTAGTTGTGTGCGTCAAGTTCTGCAAATTCTTCCACAGCATAACGGGTATGCTCAAGCATATGGCGACCGAGAATGGGCCCATCCAGAGCTCGTC
>NZ_JADBGG010000048.1 GCF_014873765.1 Desulfomicrobium macestii
CGGCTGGATGGTCAACGGCAAGCTTCGTCCCGGATCGAGCCATTCCAGTTGCGAGGGCACGGATGAGTTCATCCTGGAGAGCCTCGGGTACGCCAAGTCCATGGTGGAAGCGAATGTTCTCGTGGTCGCTGACAGCGGATTTGACAGCAAGGAGCGTCTGGAGACTCTTTGCACTCAGTCGCGCACCGGCTTCATCATCAAGCACAATCTGCGCAGGGAACCGGTGACCGGCTGGCTCGCCACGGCCAAGGAACATGCGCAGAAAGTAGAGAATTTCGCAACGTCCAGAGAAAAAGGCCGGATCTACCGGGGCTTCGTGATGCGTGAGATCGGCAAAAAGAAAAGGGCGGTCCGCCAGATTTTCGAGGTCACGGAAGTGTTGAGCAAGGACGGTGTGTTCATGATGATTCCAGAGGTCCGCGTCTGCGTTTTGTGGACCAACCTGGAATTTGATGCCGACCAAGCTTTGAAGCTGTATCGCAAGCGGGGCACCAGCGAGCAGCATCACGGGGAATTCAAGACCGAGATGGACATGGAACGCCTGCCGTCGGGCAAGTTTGCCGTGAATGCCGCCTTCCTGCGCTTGGGCATGCTGGTCTACAACATGCTTCGGGTAGCCTCCGTGGATTTGGTTGTGGCTCGGATGCTGGGGCTGAAAAAAGCCAACCGCCGAAGAACCAAGACAGTCATGCGGAGCATGATGAGCATTTGCGCCAGGATCACCCGCCATGCACGCAAGGTAATTCTGCATGTCTCCTGCCCGGAGCCATGGTTCAAGGTGGTCTCTGACCTGTTCTATCGTCTCAAGACGGCGTAACGAGATGGTCATTAGGCTGCATTCCTAGGAGTAGTGCGTCTGAAAACTGCAAAAAGTCGGTTCTCGGAGCTTGCGAAGCGACAATTGTCCTTCAGTTGAAAATTTTCAGGTCGAAAGTCGCCTGGATTTTCGAAAAATATGGTTGAGATTTCGAGCCAACAACGTTGGCAACACTTATTCACGGATTCAGGGATATACTCATGAGAGAAAGGATTGCACTTCGGGTTTGGCGCGAACGCCTTCTTCCTCTTTTGCTGGCGACCGGGTTGGTCGTGCTTCTCACTGGCTGCGAGAATACCGACATGCAACTGGCCACCGAGGCTGGAGTCGACGCCTTTAAAGCCGTCACCCTTTCCGACCAGGATGTGGTGGAGTTAGCCGGAAAATCATCAACCTTAATGGACAACGAACATGCTGTTGCTCCGGCCGAAAACCAGTATGCCAAGCGGTTGCGGTCGCTGGTGGGCGATCTGCATGAACAGGATGGCTATACCTTCAATTACAAGGTGTATTTGCGCGACGAGGTGAATGCTTTTGCCATGGCGGACGGATCTATCCGGATCTTCAGCGGACTGATGGATATGCTCGATGATGGCGAACTTCGATTTGTGATCGGCCACGAAATGGGACACATCGTGAAACAGCATACCGCCAAACAGTTACGCCTTGCCTTTGCCGCCAGCGCCCTGCGCAAGGGTTTGGCGGCGCAGGAGGGTGCGGTGGCGGATATTGCCCGCTCGCAACTGGGAGGTTTGGTGCAACGTTTGACGGCGGCGCAATTCTCGCAGCTTGAGGAGAAAGTGGCGGATGACTATGGCCTGTCGTTCCTCAAGGCGCAAGGTTATGCGCCGGAGGATGCGGTTTCGGCCTTGAACAAACTTGCCGGTCTGGGTAGTGGCCATTCCTTTCTTTCCAGCCATCCCGATCCGGCCTTGCGGGCCGAACGAATAAGCCTGCAGATTCAAGGCAAGGCCCTATCCATTGAAGAGACACAAAAAAACCTGCTGATAACCATTAAACAGAAGATGAACGAGTGGTACAACCATTTGCGGAAGATCGTCGCGGGGCTGATCAAGAGCCTTGCTGGACAGTCTGATATAAAAAGGGGGGCGGTATGACACTGCCCTTTTTCGCTGTTGTTTTTGGTTTGGCGCTTCTCGTCTGGAGCGCCGACCGTTTTGTGGAGGGATCGGCCTCCACCGCCCGCCATTTCGGGATGCCGCCGCTGTTGATCGGCATGGTGATCGTCGGGTTCGGCACCTCCGCGCCGGAGATGGTGGTGTCGGCGCTGGCCGCCTCGCAGGGTAACCCGGGCATCGCGCTGGGGAACGCCTACGGCTCGAACATCACCAACATCGCCCTGATCCTGGGGGTGACGGCCTTGATCAGTCCCATCGCCGTACATTCGCAGGTGCTGCGCAAGGAACTGCCAATCCTCACCGGCGTGACTGCCCTGGCGGCATGGCAACTCTGGGATGGCGAGATCACCCGGTTCGATGCTGTGGTATTGCTCTGTGTATTCGGCGGGTTGATGGCCTGGACCATCTGGCAGGGTATGCAGAAAAAAGCCGATGCGCTTGGGAGCGAGATGGAGCAGGAACTCGACGTCCGCGCCATGCCGATCCGCCGTGCGGTCTTCTGGCTGGTGGTGGGTCTGGTGTCGCTTATCGTGAGCTCCCGCATCCTGGTCTGGGGCGCGGTGGAGATCGCCCATGGATTCGGGGTCAGCGACCTGATTATCGGCCTGACCATCGTCGCGGTCGGCACCTCGCTGCCGGAGCTCGCCTCGTCGATTATCGCCACCCGCAAGGGGGAGCATGACATCGCCCTCGGTAATATCCTCGGCTCCAACCTGTTCAACACCCTGGCGGTGGTGGGTATCGCTGGCGCAATTCATCCCATGGCGGTCGGGCCGGAGGTCTTCAACCGCGACATACTGGTGATGGCCGTCCTGACCCTATCGCTGTTCGTTTTCGGCTACGGTTTTCGTGGGCCGGGACGTATCAATCGCATCGAGGGCGCGGTGCTGCTGGCCTGTTACATTGGTTACACAGCCTACCTGGTTACAACGGTACTGGCATGAAGCGTAGGTCGGTGAGCGTAAAAGGCCTGGAAACCTCGCGGCAGGATACAAAAAAGGCAGTTTCGGCTCGCTGGACTGCTTACGCCTTACTGTTTCTTGGGTTGAGCTGTGGCGTGCCTTTTTTTATTTATCGGCAGGTCGGCGCACAGTCATTTTCTATCAATCAGCACCTGTGGTCCTGGCCGGTTATTTCCGCACTCGTCCTGCTTCTGACGATTTATTTTGTCAGTGATGCACTGCGCCTGCACTTCATTCTCAAGGCGTCGGGGCACAACCTCGCCGCAGGAAACCTCGGCAAACTGACGTTCATCAATATTCTTTTTTCCAATATTACCCCCATGGCGACTGGCGGAGGTTTTGCCCAGGTTTGGTTTCTTTATCGACGTGGCGTTTCGATTGGCACGGCCACGGCGGCGACAACCATTCGAACGTTTATTGCGATGTTTCTGATTTTTCTCCCCATACCGTTCCTTGTCGCGGGAATGCCGTATTTCCGGGATGGCGGCATGATGACCAGTGTCGGCTGGATTTTGGCCAGTGTCGCCATCGGCTACCTCGCCTGTTTTCTCGTGTTGTTGTTTCGTCTACGCTGGCTGCTGCGGCTCTTCGACCTGGCCGCCAAAGGGCTGGTCTGGTTGCGCCTCACCAGCCATGAAAGAACGCGGCGTATCAAAGCTAAATTTCTCAGGGAAGCGGTACGATTCTCGCGCTGTTTGAAAATTTACGTTCGGGGGGACATGAAATACGTATTCCTCTCCGTTTTCTTTACCTTTATCTTCCTCCTTTCTTTGTTTTCGTTCCCCTCTGTACTGTTCTGGGGCGCGGGCTATCAGACGAATTACTTTACAACCACCGGCCTACTGGTGGTGTCGACCTGTATCATGTATTTCGCGCCGTCGCCTGGAGGTGCTGGATTTGCCGAGGGTGTTTTCGGATTGTTTTTCGCCTCGCTCATTCATGCGTCCGAACTGGTCGGCATCATACTGGTTTGGCGGTTTTTGACCATCTACCTCGGCATGCTTATTGGAATCCCCGTAACCTTGCATGAGCTGACCCGTTGGAGGATTGGCAATGGCTAGATTGTCATGGTGGCGGGCGCTCTTCTATCTGAACATGCTTATTCTGTTCCTGGTTATTTTCTATAAGATCTACCTCAATTTCTTTGAACAGGACTACGGTGCCGTCCATGCTGAACAGGTTGAGAGCGTCGAATCGATTCTGCATGGAGAAGAGACGTTCAGTTTCGCCGTTGTTGGAAACATCAATAACTCTGTGGGCATTTTTGAGCGAAAGATCATTCCCGAACTCAACCAGAGCGATGTAGCGTTTGTCGTTTCCGCCGGAAACGCGGTCAGCGGTGCGGGCGAAGATAAATACCGCGCACTGCACCGGACCATGGGTCATCTTGAAAAACCCTATCTCCTGACTTTTGGCGATAACGAGCACGGCACTTTTGGTGGGTTCCGATACTATGACCACTACGGGCCATATGTTTTCGCATTTTCAGCGGGGAACAGCAGATTTATCTTTCTCGACAGCTCCGGAAAAACCTCCTTTAAGTGGCAGGCCCGCTGGCTGGAGGAAGAGCTTGAAGTCGGTCCGAATCAGAATGTTTTCCTTTTCGTCGGGCATCCTCTTCTGCCGGTTGACAAAAAAGGCACATTCGATTTCGAAGATGATTATCTGTCAGATGAGGAATTCCGTAGTCTTCTCATGCCCATGTTTCGGGATTCCAGAATAAAAGCGGTCTTCTCGTCGAATTTGCCGCTCTTTTCAGTCCAGGAATACAACGGTACACCTTATGTTGTGACGGGTGGCGCAGGTGGATTTGTTCTCAACAATGATCGCAGTTTTTATCATTACGTGAAGGTCCAGGTCAGCCGGAGCCAGGTGGATATCGAACCTGTCAGGCTGAATATCGGACAGCACACGGTCTTTCGTACAGTTGAAAGCATCTGGTTTTTTATTCATTCGCTGTTCTATGTCGGTTATCTCAATTACCTGCTTATTGTTTGCTTTCTCATTGTCAGCGCTTACTGGCTATATTCACTCCTGTTGAAAGAACGGGATTACTATCCTGATTTCAATCAGCCATCCGAACCGAATCTTGATCGAGAGATCAAGATCGCCATGTTCACCAATAGCTATCTGCCCTTTATTGGCGGCGTTCCGATTTCGATCCATCGACTCTCTACAGTTCTCAAAAAACTGGGGCATAACGTCCTGATTCTGGCACCACAATACGAACAAAGCGTAGAGCCGCCGGTAGAACGTGATGTCTTCAGGCTTCCTTGTCTTTTTAGGCAAGCGGCCGACAAGGGGATCGTGGTGCCAAACATTTTCTCCTTGGCGGCAATCAGAAAAGTGCGCGAATTCGCGCCTGACGTGATTCATATCCAACATCCCTACTGGATGGGAACAGTAGGACTCTGGATGGCAAGGCGATTAATGATACCGGCGGTCTACACCTACCATACACGGCTGGAACATTTTTCTTACGCAGTCCCTTTGCCCAAAGCCCTGTTTCGTAATTTTCTTTCCCACGCGCTGGTGCGGCGGCTCGGCAACCGATGCAACGCCATCGTCGTTCCTACGGAAGCTTCTGAGCATTATCTTCGCATGATTGGCGTGAAGACTCCCGTGTTCGTCGTGCCTACAGGTATCGAAACCGACAAGTTTGCCAAACTGTCTGAACTGGAAGGAGCCCGATTGCGCGCTGAGCTTGGCATAGCAAACGATGAACTGGTGCTGTTGAGTGTTTCCAGATTGAGCGCCGAGAAAAACATAGACTTCATGCTCGAAGCGGTTTCCCGTCTGACAAAGCATTGTTCGCGGAAATTCAAGCTTGTTCTTATTGGTGAAGGCCCTGAGCGGGAACGTCTTTATAAGATGGCCGAGACTTTAGGTTTACAGGATACCGTGCTCTTTCCAGGCGCGGTTCCTCCCGAAACCATGCCAGCCTACTACAGCCTGGGCGATATCTTTGTTTTCGCGTCCACCTCGGAAACACAAGGGATGGTTATCCTTGAAGCGATGGCAAGCGCAATGCCCGTTGTGTCGATCAGGGCCAGCGGCATCGATGATTTTGTTGTTGACGGCATGACCGGATTTAAAACGATGCAGAATATCTCCGCCTGGACAGAAAAAGTACAGCTCCTGCTGGAAAATGACACGTTGCGACACGAGTTGTCCGGCCATGCGGCATCAATGGCAAGCAGGTTTGGAATAGACGAGTTTGGCAAAAAAATGATACGAGTTTATGCTCATGTTTTATTTAACAGAAAGGAGACGTGCAATGAAATGCCCGGTGTGCAAAGAAACCAATCTGGTAATGACGGAAAGACAGTCCATTGAAATCGATTATTGCCCTGAATGTCGCGGGGTATGGCTGGATCGTGGCGAGCTGGACAAGATCATCGAACGGTCGACGCAGGAGGCTGCACCGGTCCGGAAAGAACCCTATCAGGATCTTGGGCGCGACCAGCAGCGTTATGCCCAGGGGGACCGCCATCACGATTACAAACACAAGCACCACAAACGAAAGAATCTGCTCGGCGAACTGTTCGATTTCTGATTTGGGAACCGAACCGGCGTCCGAAAACCAGATTCGAAGTTGTTGCGGCTCAACGCCAGGTATCCGTTTTTACTGCAAACCCGTCACCCTCGTCCGGTGCCGGGAAATCATGGGAGAAAATCGTTTCTCTGGTCGGGTTGGCGGGAAGTGGTTGTGCGAGATGATTTCGGCGTTTATTATCAAGTAGTTACGAGGAGCGTGGGCTTTGAGACTGTTTTGCGGTAGGTCGGCGTTCCCTCCACCACGTAACAAAATTTGCCCACGAAAGTGGGCTTTTTTTGTGCCCTTTCTCCAGAAAACAACCGCCAATCCTAACTTGCCTGCAAGCCGCCATGCGCAGATCCTTTCAGTTTTGCTCTCGACCCCTCCAGCTTCTGGGGGCATCGCGCGATTTTTCGTGTCCGCCTAGCCCCCCCTATTCTTCGTTCGCCCTGGCGAGCTGCGGCATGCCGATTGGTCAGAACTCAACATTGAACGCCAGGAGTGGCGTGTTCCGTCGGCAAAGATGAAAGCTCGCGTCCTCCACATTGTCCCTCTTTCCACGCAGGCTCTATCGAACCTAGAAAACGAACTGCGCCCACTTGTGATCGAAGACCGATGCAAGTCGGGCAAAGTTTCGTCAAAAGCAGGCCTGACCCCACCGCCCTGTGTGATCCCTGACCACTGTGATCATGTTGCTGGATGTTCACAGATCCAGATCCCTCGCGCCACTCTGCACGTGAGTGAGTTTTTTATGCGATTTCGGACTAAAAATTCAATTATGTCATACAAAGCAAATCGCATCATACACATTCACTGAGAAAATACTAAATTTCAGTAATATCACACACATTCCGTCATACATACTGATCCTCCTTGTCTTTCATTCCAATTTTCGGCAATCACATTCATAAAAAAGATTTCTCCCGTCTACGCAATGGGATCTTCCCCACTGCCGGGGAAGATCTGTTGTTTTGTGCTTGCTGCGAAACCTGCTGGAGGGCCATACGATGGGAACAAGGAGCTATGATTCAACGAAGTTGGAGCGAATTCTCCATCTCTACATGGCCATCAAGGCATCCCCGGACAAACCGCCCAAGGAAATCCGGCAGGAACTCGGAGTCGAGAAGTCGGCTTATGGCAGGTACTGCACCCTGCTCAAAGGTTTGGGTGTGGAATTCCATTTCGACAAAAAGGCTCGCCGACATGTTGTTGAAAAAGACGCTTTCCTGACCGCACCGGATCTCACGCTGGATGAGCGTCTAGCCATCGTGTTGGCAGTTGGTCGACTCGGTGGGCTGCAGGAATCCTTCCTGGCCTCGTGCGCCAGAAAGGCTGCAACCAAACTTCTGGTGGTGAACAAAGCCTCCATGGTGGCGGCCTGCTCCGCACTACTGAAGGGGCCGGAGCTGCCCGCGCATGTCGGAGGAAAAGAAGGAGGTGGTCGACGGCCTCTTCAAGGCCATCACGGAGCGTCGGCGGGTCCGGATCGAGTACCACAAGCCGCACGCCAACCCGGTGGAATATGAAGTCGATCCGTATCAACTCTATGTTCTTGAAGGTGCACTTTACTTGGACGGCTACCACTGGAAGCGCAAGGCGGTTCGCTGCTTCAAGGTCTGTCGGATCAAGCAGATTTGGCCTACTGAGATAATTTTCTCGAACGAGCGAGGCTACGTCTACGAGGCGCGCCGCATGAGCTCGTTCTGTCAGTTTGCCACAGACAGAGAGCCTGAAACGGTGAGGATATGGTTCTCGCCATTCGCGGCCCCATACATCCGCGAGGAATACCGACATCCCAACCAGACCATCATGGACAATGCCGATGGCTCCCTGATCTTCGAGGTGAAGGTGACCGAACCAAGAGAGGTCCTGTGGTGGGCCATGCGCTGGGGTGCGGATTTCGAGGTGCTGGAGCCGGAGTGGCTGAAGGAGGAGGCTATGGAGAAGGTGCGGGGGATGGCGGGGAGGTATGGGATGAGATTTGTGGCCGAACAAAAATGAAAAAAGACATCGTTGCTTCAGATCTCAAGACAATTCTTCACTCGAAGCGGGCGAACATCTATTACCTTGAACATTGTCGAGTGCTGGTTCACGGCGGCCGCGTAGAGTATGTTACCGATGCCGGGAAGAAATCCCTTTACTGGAACATTCCTATCGCCAACACGACCACCGTGCTTCTAGGTACTGGAACATCCATTACCCAAGCTGCTATGCGCGAGCTTGGCAAGGCTGGAGTTATGGTTGGCTTTTGTGGAGGTGGCGGCACCCCGCTATTCAGCATCAATGAAAAGGAGGTCGATGTATCCTGGATGTCTCCGCAAAGCGAATACCGGCCGACACAGTATCTGCAAGCCTGGGTTAAATTCTGGTTCAATGATTCAGCGCGTCTTAGTGCAGCCAAAGCATTCCAATATGCACGTCTTCAGTGCATTGAGCGTCTTTGGACAAAACCGAGAACATTCGGTGATGTGGAGTATAGTGTCGATACCCAGCGGTTGGGCGCTGTCCTGGAAGATGTGCGTAATGCCTTTCAGCAGGCTCCGGAGCCGATGATGTTGCTGATCGAAGAAGCGCGTTTGTCCAAAGAGCTTTTCAGGCTTGCGGCACGGGCTGTGGGCTATGGTCAGTTCGCGCGGGAAAAACGAGGAGGCGGGACAGACCCCGCCAACAGGCTGCTCGATCACGGCAATTATCTGGCCTACGGACTGGGAGCTACCGCGACATGGGTGTTGGGTATTCCGCATGGCTTGGCCGTGATGCACGGCAAAACCCGACGTGGCGGCTTGGTCTTTGATGTGGCGGATCTGGTCAAAGATGCCATGATCCTGCCGCAAGTGTTCATTTCGGCCATGCGCGGCGACGATGAGCAAACCTTTCGACAGGCGTGCATTGATGTATTCACCCGCTGTGAAGCCCTCGACTTCATGATCGACACGGTCAAGGACGTAGCCTTGAATACGGCAAGGATGGTTGAATGAACATTCTCCTTATTTCCGAGTGTTCCGGGAACGCCATCAAGGAAACGCAGCGTATTTTGGATCAGTTCTCGGAACGTCGGGGAGTGCGGACGTGGCAAACGGCCATCACGCGGGCTGGGCTGGATACACTGCGTCGACTGCTGCGTAAGACAGCGCGAAAGAATACTGCGGTTGCCTGCTATTGGATTAGGGGCATCGATCACAGTGAATTGTTGTGGATTGTTGGGGCATCGGATCGATTCAATGCGCAAGGGGCCGTCCCGACAAACGAAACGTCCAGAAACATCCTCCGTACCAAGGACGAAAATGACTGGCACACCCTGCGTGAAATCCATCTGCTCACAACATTGGCCGCCCTGTTGCACGACATGGGCAAAGCCTGCGCCCAGTTTCAGCAACGTCTGAAACCGACCGGCGTCGCTACACGCAATCTGTTGCGCCATGAGTGGATTTCCCTGCGTATTTTTCAGGCATTTGTCGGCCAGGACGACGATCTGGCATGGCTGGCCCGACTGACTCGACAGGATATCACTGCCGTTGACTGCCTGAAATTTCTACAGGCCGACGGTTGCGGGGCGACCTCGCCGGAACCGTTCCGCTCATTGCCACCCCTGGCTCAGGCTGTAGGGTGGCTGATCGTGACCCATCATCGGCTTCCAATCCGACCTATGGGAGACAGTGACGGATTGCAGGCGGCAATGCTGGAAGCCATTCCATTTAGCATAACTGCCGGGTGGAATGAGCAGTTCAACATATCCGATCCAAAAGAACTCAAAGCCTATTGGCACTTCAAGCACGGTCTGCCGGTTGATCTGTCTTCATGGCGGGAACGCGCGGCCAAGTGCGCCCGCAAACTGATGGAATGCCCGTCAGGCCAAATCACGCAAAGCCTGGAAAATCCTTATGTAATGCATTTGGCTCGCTTGGCGTTGACGTTGGCTGACCATGAATACTCAAGTCGCTCCAACCTTGAAGACCGTTTGAAAGGCGAGGCCGGATATCCGCTTCATGCCAACACAAACCGCAAAACTGGCCAACTCAGTCAGCAACTCGACGAGCATCTATTGGGCGTGGAAAAACTCTGTGGCGAGATTGTCCACGCTTTGCCCAAATTGGCCGAGGAGTTGCCACGTCTGGCCCGACACAGAGGGCTGCGGCAACGTAGCGCCATCAAGCGCTTCCGCTGGCAGGACAAAGCCGCTGAGCTGGCCGAAAGCATCCGCGTCCGTACGGCCGCTCAGGGAGCATTCATCGTCAACATGGCTTCAACGGGCTGCGGCAAAACCTTGGGCAATGCGCGTATTTTTTATGCCCTGGCTGATCCAGTCAAGGGTATGCGCTGCGCCTTCGCCCTGGGGTTGCGTACCCTGACCCTGCAAACCGGGCGTGAGTACCGCGAACGCTTGCATCTGGGCGAAGATGAAGTGGCTATTCAGGTTGGCGGCGCGGCCAGCCGGGAGTTGTTCGATCATTACGCCGAGGAAGCCGGTGGTGCGGAGTCTGCCCAAAGTCTGTTTCCCGATGAGGGACACGTGATGTTTGAAGGCAACGCAGACGCCCATCCCGTGTTGCGGCGCATCCTGAACGAGTCCAATGCGCGGGCGCTGCTGGCCGCGCCGCTCTTGACCTGCACCATCGACCACCTAGTTCCGGCCACGGAAAGCGTGCGCGGCGGCCACCAAATCTTGCCCATGCTCCGTCTTTTGAGCGGCGATCTCGTCCTGGATGAACTGGATGACTATGACATCGGAGACCTGCCCGCCGTGGCCAGGCTCATGCACTGGGCCGGCATGCTCGGGTCCAGAGTGCTCATATCTTCGGCAACCCTGCCTCCCGCCCTGGTTCAGGGCATGTTCGAGGCGTACCACGAAGGCCGCCGCATTTTTCAGCGCAACCGGGGGCAGCGTCCTGGCGAGGAAGCTGACGTGTGCTGTGTGTGGGTCGATGAATTCCAAGTATCGGTTCATGATTGCGCGGACGTAAATGCCTTCATGCTCGCCCATGGCGTTTTTGTCGGCAAGCGCGCCAGCATGATCGGCAAGGCTCCAGTGCTGCGTCGGGCCGCCTTGCTCCCTGTGTCCATCGCGTCCAAGCAGCCGCACGAGATCCGCTTGGCATATACCCGGATTATCCTGGACGGCGCTTTGCGCTTGCACGAACAGCATCATACGAGAGATCCCATCAGCAAAACCCGCGTCAGCTTCGGTTTGGCGCGTATGGCCAATATCGGCCCCCTGCGCGACGTCGCCCAGGCCTTGTACAGGCTTGAGTTGCCCGCGCATGTCCGCGTGCATTTGTGCGTGTATCATTCGCGATATCCGCTGCTGATGCGCTCTGCCATCGAACATCGACTGGATACAGTACTGAACCGGAAGCAACCGTTGGCTGTTTTTGATCTGCCGGAAATCCGCCGTTTGTTGGATGCCGAACCTGGATGTGAACACATCTTCATGGTCCTGGGTTCCCCTGTGACCGAGGTGGGCCGTGATCACGATTATGACTGGGCCGTGGTCGAACCATCGTCCATGCGTTCCCTCATCCAGCTTGCCGGACGTATTCGAAGGCATCGTCCCGAAGCCTGTGATACACCCAATGTTCTCATCTTGACCCGTAATGTCAAAAGCCTGGAACATCCCGGCCAACCGGCTTTTCAGAAACCCGGTTTTGAGTCTGAGAAGTGTAAACTTCGCAGCCACGCTCTTGAGCAGCTGCTTCGACCAGACCAATATGAGATTATCGACGCTCGCCCCCGCATTCTTTCCGCCGAAATGCTGAAACCGTCCGAAAATCTGGTCGATCTGGAGCACGAGCGCCTGGCCAACCTCATGCAAGGCGAGGCTCCTCGGGAACTGAGCGCACGAGAACAACGGGCTGGAATAAAGGCTCTCGCTTCAGTTGGTGCATATAGCTGGTGGCGGCAACAGGGCAGTATGTTTTGTGGCATATTGCAACGTGAGCAGCCGTTTCGAAAACAGATCCGTCCGGATATCGATCTGGTGCTATTACCGGATGAGGATAAGGATGGGTGGATTTTGCATGAAATTCGTGATGAGCGCGGTCAACGCTCGTATGTGGCCCAGGATGCCCGATTGATCCGGATTGAGATCGACTTTTCAGGGACGGTCCAGCCGTGGGGGCATGTCGATTACTTTTCCGCCCTGACGGAACTGGCGGAGCAGATGGACATGGGTTTGGAGTTCTGCGCCAAGAAATTCGGAACAATCACCTTGCCGGAGAATCCCAATGGCTGGTCATTTCATCCGGCGTTGGGATTTGGAACCACAGCCTAATTTATTTGAAATTATGATGAAACGAACAGGAGAATCCATGAATCAACTTGATCCAGAAACAGTGCGTGGACTGCGGCAAGTCATTGATGATTTCCTCGCCACACGTCGGGATGTTAAGCTGGAAAAACTCAAGCCGGATGATCCCACCCGCGAGGAACTGCATGCACAGTATGAACTCCACACATGGCTGGCTGATGCCGCGCGGCGAGTAGGTCAGATTCAGGCCGCGACCCACACTCTGAAGGCGATTCATCCGGATGCACGGGGCACCAATTTACATTGCCAGCCAAGTACGTTGCCGAATTGCGAACTTATCGGCAGTCGCCTCTTGGGAGACACGTATTGCGCCGATGTAATCGGCAATGCGGCCGCCCTCGACGTGAACAAATTTCTGATCCAGGAATATCAGGGCAAACCCCTGCTGGCTTGGATGCGGAATGACGAGGGAGCCGTGATCGCCGCGTTTCACGCCGACGACGCAGAGACTGCCCGCCAATGGATGCACGCTTTTCTTGGTTTGAACCGCAGTCCGGGCAACAATGCCTCTCACACTCTGGCCAAGCAGCTTTACTGGCTGGTCGGAGACGATCCTTTAAAGGACGCGCAATTTCATCTGCTGTCACCTCTCTACGCCAGTTCTCTTGCCCACAGCGTCTATGCGACTATCCAAAAACACCGATTTGGCGAAAAAACCAAAGCCGCACGCGAAGCACGAAGAAATACCCACTATTGTGAATACGTTCTTCACGAATATCCAAATCTTGCCGAGCAGAAACTGGGCGGCACCAAGCCACAAAATATCAGCCAGCTCAACAACGAGCGCCATGGCGTCAACTATCTTCTGGCCTCCTGCCCCCCGGTGTGGCGGTCCCAAAGCCTGAAACCGCCATACGGGACGACATCCATATTCGACCGCTTCGGCCGAAATGCGGAAGTGAGATTTCTCGTGCGGGACTTGCGGACATTTCTCGAATCAAATCCGGCTCCCAAACAAGCTACTCGCAATCGGCGTGATGAGGCGCTCTCTTCCATCCTTGGAGAAGTGCGCATACTGGCGGAAGAGTACCGTACGTTGCCTCCCGGTTGGAGCGCGGACTCTCGCTGTCGCTTGGTGGAAGCCGAACAGTGCTGGCTCGATCCAAAGCGTGCTGTGCAGGACGCGGATTTTACCGAAATATGGCAGCGCATGGCCTGGATGGACGAGATCAAGCGCCGCTTTGGGAATTGGCTCAACGCGATGCTTGGCGACACATTGCCGGTGGGTGACATTGAGCATGACTACTGGGCGGACCTCTTCGATGACGAAGAGTGGCGGTGTCAGGTCAAGTCTGACCTGCGTGATAGTAAAAAGGAGGCCAAACATGTCTGAATGCCCGCACAGTGACGGCCTGCTTATCCTGCCGCGCCTGCGTATCCAGAACGCTAACGCGATTTCCGCGCCCATGACCTGGGGTTTCCCGTCCATGACCGCATTTTTGGGGCTGATGTGGGCGCTGGAACGCGCCATGAACGACAAATATCCGTTGCTGCTGAATGCCGTTGGCGTTGTGTGCCACGCATTCGAACCACAGGTTAGCAAGGGAGGGTTCACCAAGTCATTTTGCCTGACGCGGAATCCGCTGAGAAAATTAAAAAACAAGGATGATGAGAAGAAACCACCGTCCATCGTCGAGGAAGGCCGCGTGCATCTTGATGTGACCCTGGTCTTCGGCGTTGGGGGAGGCATCCTGACGGCATCGTCCGAAGAGCGGAACGGGGTAGTAAAGCATGTTGCCGAACTGGTTTCACGCATGCGCATTGCTGGAGGAACGGTTTTGCCGGGCTCCTTTTCCCGCCGTCCGGAATTGATCGCATTGGCCGATGATGACGAAAAACGATTGGCGCAATTCCGGAAGATCCGTCGCGCCTTGCTGCCCGGCTTTTGCCTAGTGGAGCGCAATGATCTTCTGGATCAGCGGCTTCAACTCCTGCACGGCAACAATTCGGACGCAACCCGACTGGATGCCTGGCTCGATCTCTCTCGGATTAACTGGAGCGCTTCGATTACGAATAACGACGAAGGCACGGAATCCGTGACGTGGCGACATGACCGTTCCAGCGGCTGGATTGTGCCCATTCCTCTTGGATATGCGGCCCTGACGGACGTGCAGGAACCAGGAACCGTCATGAATGCCCGCGATACGACCACGCCGTTCCGGTTTGTGGAAAGCGTGTATGGCATCGGGCAATGGCTCGGCCCGCATCGTCTGACTGATGTGCGCCAGATGCTTTGGTATGCTTCATCGGATATCGAAAGCGGTTTGTACCGCTGCTGTAACGATTATACGCAAGCCCTTTAATTTCATTCACTATATAAGGAGATTTTCATCATGAGTACTGCTCTCAAAACCGCCTCTGTTCTGGCCTTTGAACGCAAGTTAGACCCGTCCGATGCTCTGTTTTTCTCCGGAAAGTGGGACGCCCGCGATACGGAACAATCCTGGCAGCCCATCGCAATTCGTGAGAAATCCGTGCGTGGCACTATTTCAAATCGTCTGAAAGCAAAGGATCAAGATCCGGCAAAGCTCGATGCCGCCATTGAAAATCCCAACCTGCAAACCGTGGATGTAGCCACGCTTTCGGCAGACAATGACACCTTGAGGGTTGGTTTCACCTTGCGCGTGCTGTCCGGAACAGGCCTACCGTCGGCATGCAACGAACCGGAGTATCGGGCCAAACTCATCTCCACTGTGAGTGCGTATGTCGCGGACAATGCGTTTTCGGAATTGGGCCGCCGGTACGCCTTTAATCTGGCCAATGGTCGATTTTTGTGGCGCAATCGGATTGGCGCCGAACAGGTGGCGGTGCGCATCCAACGTCTGGAAAATGGACTCCCCAGCGCAACATGGAATGTAAACGCGTTGGCGCTTCCCCTTCGCTCCTTCGATGCTTTCGATCCGGAAAAAAAATCCGTTGAAGAACTGGGGACGCTCATCGCCCAAGGGCTGCGTGGCGAGACCCACGTGTTGCTTCAAGTCACGGCTTTTGTGCGCGTGGGTAACGGACAGGAAGTTTTCCCATCGCAGGAACTTATTTTGGACAGGGGGCGCGGAGACAAAAGCAAGACATTGTATGCCGTGAATGATATCGCGGGCATCCATTCGCAGAAAATCGGCAATGCTATTCGCACCATTGACACATGGTATCCCGAAGCAAACGAGCTTGGCCCTATCGCTGTGGAACCGTATGGTTCTGTCACCACCCAGGGCAAAGCATTTCGTCAGCCCAAGGCAAAGGCGGACTTTTACACGCTGCTTGATAACTGGATTTTGAAGGATAAGGTTCCCGCCGTGGAACAGCAGCACTTTGTCATGGCTGTATTGATTCGGGGCGGCGTATTCGGCGACAAGGACTGAGCCATGGACCATTACATTGAATTTCATCTTTTACCGGACCCAGAATTCGCGCCAACCCAGCTCATGAATGTTCTGTTTGGAAAACTTCATCTGGCTTTGGCCGAATTGGGGAGCGGAGATGTTGGGGTAAGTTTTCCGGATGGAGACAACGCCCGCACGCTTGGAGCGCGTTTACGCCTTCACGGGACAGCCGCAGCTCTTGATCGCGTGATGCAGATCAACTGGAATACTGGAATACGCGACCATGTTGCCCAAACGCCGATAGCGCCCATTCCTGCGAATGTGGGACATCGCAGTCTGCACCGCGTTCAAGCCAAGAGCAACCCGGATCGGCTGCGACGCAGAATGATGAAGCGTCACGGCGTGGATGCTGAAGCCGCAGCCCAACAAATTCCGGACAGTGCGACGGAAACGCTGAAGCTTCCGTATGTGCAGATAAAAAGCCTCAGTTCAGGAAAACATTTCCGCTTGTTCTTCCATTTTGGCCCGGTGGAGGTGATGGCTCGAAGTGGTGTCTTTAATGCGTACGGCCTGAGCCGGGAGGCCACTGTCCCATGGTTTTGACCCTTTTTTTGTAAGAGCAAAATTTGGCAAATGATTTCAGAAGAATAAACATCATCAGGAAAAATAGGTTCTAGAATAGAATATGGTGAATTGCCTTGAGATTTCGAATGGCTCTGGGCAATGTCTCCTTGTTCACTGCCGCATAGGCAGCTCAGAAAAAGAAGGCGAACGCGATCCAGACCGAGCTTGAGTTCACTGCCGCATAGGCAGCTCAGAAAAAGACTGGCGACAACACCAAGTACATGCTGGTGTTCACTGCCGCATAGGCAGCTCAGAAATGCTCAAAATTTACCATGATGCCGATATTGCGGTTCACTGCCGCATAGGCAGCTCAGAAAAAAACCCAGTGTGAGCGCATCTTGGAGCATCTGTTCACTGCCGCATAGGCAGCTCAGAAAAAGCCCGCAATCGGGGCGCGTGAGGCCAACGCGTTCACTGCCGCATAGGCAGCTCAGAAAATACGTAACCGTAACCGTACCCTCACACCCGCGTTCACTGCCGCATAGGCAGCTCAGAAAAGAACGCGGTAGGGCATGGCCTTGTTCTTCTCGTTCACTGCCGCATAGGCAGCTCAGAAAATATCCGGTTTCGCTCGTCAACGCTTGGCGGCGTTCACTGCCGCATAGGCAGCTCAGAAAAATCAGCTTGGTGGCGGTGAATGGGATCTGCGGTTCACTGCCGCATAGGCAGCTCAGAAAACGGGCAAGTTCGAGTTTGCGAGTTTCGCGGAGTTCACTGCCGCATAGGCAGCTCAGAAAAAGGGCATCAAGCGTGTCGCCAAGAACATCGAGTTCACTGCCGCATAGGCAGCTCAGAAATGACGAAGAGCCAAGACCCAGCCAGACCCGACGTTCACTGCCGCATAGGCAGCTCAGAAAAGCACGCATCGCGCCACTCGACGCCAGCTTGGGTTCACTGCCGCATAGGCAGCTCAGAAAACCTGCGGACCGTGTTCAACAAAGTCGCCGAGGTTCACTGCCGCATAGGCAGCTCAGAAAACACCGGGGCGTGGATTTGTCGAGACAACGGAGTTCACTGCCGCATAGGCAGCTCAGAAAACTACGGCCAAGCTCGCCTCCCACATCCGCCCGTTCACTGCCGCATAGGCAGCTCAGAAAATGAAACGCCATGGTCTGCTCAGTGAAACACAGTTCACTGCCGCATAGGCAGCTCAGAAAAGCAACGCCACGACCACGGGGGGCATGTGGTTGTTCACTGCCGCATAGGCAGCTCAGAAATCCATGGCTTTCCGCCTCATCCGTTCGTTTCGGTTCACTGCCGCATAGGCAGCTCAGAAAAAGCACCTTGCGCAAACCGGCCAGCGCCTCGCGTTCACTGCCGCATAGGCAGCTCAGAAAGCTCACGCCTGTTGATCCGCCGGAGGTGACGCGTTCACTGCCGCATAGGCAGCTCAGAAAATCATGTCGATGGCGACAACACAGGCGGCACTGTTCACTGCCGCATAGGCAGCTCAGAAAATTTGCAGGTTGCCGCGCAGGGCGTAGATTTTGTTCACTGCCGCATAGGCAGCTCAGAAATCCATGGCTTTCCGCCTCATCCGTTCGTTTCGGTTCACTGCCGCATAGGCAGCTCAGAAAAAGCACCTTGCGCAAACCGGCCAGCGCCTCGCGTTCACTGCCGCATAGGCAGCTCAGAAAGCTCACGCCTGTTGATCCGCCGGAGGTGACGCGTTCACTGCCGCATAGGCAGCTCAGAAATGGCTGTCTCGCCCTCTTTGCGCCGCCGGCACGTTCACTGCCGCATAGGCAGCTCAGAAATTAAGGGCAAGCGCACTGTGTGGCTTTAAGATGTTCACTGCCGCATAGGCAGCTCAGAAATGGTCGATGGCCAGCCCATCGGCAAGCATTTCGTTCACTGCCGCATAGGCAGCTCAGAAATTGCCCAAATACGATTTTATGCCCGCAGTACCGTTCACTGCCGCATAGGCAGCTCAGAAATCCCCGCCGCGTCAAGCGCGGGTCCGTCATCCGTTCACTGCCGCATAGGCAGCTCAAAAATTCAATGTTCACAGGCGACCCCGGACTTCGTCGTTCACTGCCGCATAGGCAGCTCAGAAATTCAGCCATGCGGACGATGACAGGCTCAAGCAGTTCACTGCCGCATAGACAGCTCAGAAAGCTCCGGTATTTAGCCACACCTCTGCAAACAAGTTCACTGCCGCATAGGCAGCTCAGAAAATTCGTCCCAATATTTGCGGAGAGATTTATTTGTTCACTGCCGCATAGGCAGCTCAGAAATATAGAAGCACGGATCGCAGAGCACCGCGAGAGTTCACTGCCGCATAGGCAGCTCAGAAAATTTCGAGGATACGCTCGGGATGGTTAGATTCGTTCACTGCCGCATAGGCAGCTCAGAAATAGCCAAGCGTGCGCTGCGCGGTGCTGGATACGTTCACTGCCGCATAGGCAGCTCAGAAAGACGCCCTGCGCCAGGCAACCGCCTCTGCCCAGTTCACTGCCGCATAGGCAGCTCAGAAATTCACGGCCAACGCAGCGGACACGCTTGCGAAGTTCACTGCCGCATAGGCAGCTCAGAAATTGCGCATGTTCTGCTTGCTCATGCCACCCGCGTTCACTGCCGCATAGGCAGCTCAGAAAAGTTCGCCGGGGTGCATCTTGTGGCCGACTCCGTTCACTGCCGCATAGGCAGCTCAGAAAAGCGAGAAGAAGCGCACCTCGGACTACACCGTGTTCACTGCCGCATAGGCAGCTCAGAAAACCGTCGCGCTGTTCGTTCCGTCCGACACCTTGTTCACTGCCGCATAGGCAGCTCAGAAAAGCCAGGCCAATGGGGTATTTGCCGCCAACCAGTTCACTGCCGCATAGGCAGCTCAGAAAGAGTGCATCGCCGCGTTTGTTCAATTCCGAAAGTTCACTGCCGCATAGGCAGCTCAGAAAAAACGAAAAGCGCGTGCGCTCGTAGTCGCTTCGTTCACTGCCGCATAGGCAGCTCAGAAAAAAAAGTAGCGACGTTGGTCCGGTGGATGGTCGTTCACTGCCGCATAGGCAGCTCAGAAAATCAATCACGACCCCGAGGCCGTGGCTATGCAGTTCACTGCCGCATAGGCAGCTCAGAAAAATGGACAAGGGACCGGCCAAGCAGAAGCGCCGTTCACCTTGCCACTGCACCCTATGCTTTTATTCCGACGCCATGTTGAAGGCACTAGGGCATCCCAGGTTTTCGATGATCATCATGTCGCTAAGCGTGGTGATCAATGTGCTACTTACCTTCTTCTTCGTGATCGGGCTGGGCTGGGGCAATACTGGGGCGAGCGTGGCCACCGGCGTCGCTTTCACCATCGGGTTGCTGATTTCTGGCTGTATTACCTTCAATCCCAGACAGCGGCTGTCGATGCTGAAAGGTCGTTTTCGCATGCCGCTCTTGCGACGTGCTGTTTACAACGGCTCATCCGAAGGCGTTTCGGAAATGGCGGCCTCGGTCAGCATCCTGATCATCAACCTCACCGTAGTTCGCCTCTTGGGGGCCGACGGAGTGGCCGCGTTCACTGCCATCAACTACATCAACTTCACGGGTATATTGCTGTTCCTCGGCATTTCGGATGGCCTGATTCCGGTGCTGAGCTACAATTACGGAGCTGGAAACTACCAGCGGGTCAGGAGGTTATTTCGTATTGCCGCGATAATCACCATGAGCATCGGGGCCATGGTGTTCATCGTGCTACAGGTGTTCGGGCGGCATGCGATCCTGTTGTTCTTCGATGGCAGCGAAAGCCAGGCATTCCAAATCGCAGTCGAAGGCTTGCAGCTCTTCGCTTTCATATTTCTGTTCAACGGACTCAACGTGCTGATTATTGCCTACTTTACCGCACTGGGCAAAGCGAAGATTTCAATCATCATTTCCGCAGCGCGCGGATTGGTCTTCGTGCTGATCGGCGTCACCGTGTTGCCAATATTCATGGGCATTACTGGTGTGTGGGCGGCAGTCCCGCTGGCGGAGTTGCTGACACTTGGAGTTGCACTCATGCTGATTTATAGGACACATAAAAAATTGGTTTAGCATGTATAGACGTATGCTTAGCGGCAGGGTTAGGTGGATGCCTTCGGCGAAAAGAACTCAAGAATAGGAAGTAAACTATGAAAAATGATGTTAACCAATCAAATGTTATTCTCAGAATCGCAGATGAGTCGGAACTTGAGAAGTTTAAGACTGATTTACAAGAAGCCTTTAGGATATCAGCAGAAAAGGAATTCGGACATACATTAGATGAGCCAATTCCTTCTGATTCAGATATCGAAGAGTCATTTAAATCTGCTGGTGCCATTGTATATCAAATTATTTCGAATGATAATATTGTTGGCGGTGCAGTTGTATCTATCGACGAAGCAACTCAGCATAACAAACTATTATTATATTTCATATTATCTAGTTTTCATGACAGAGGAATTGGATACAAGGCTTGGAAGGCAATCGAAGAAAAACATCCAAAAACAAAAGTGTGGGAAACAGTTACCCCGTATTTTGAGAAAAAAAATATACACTTTTACGTAAATAAGTGTAAATTTAAAATAGTTGATTTTTTTAATAAATATCATACTGACCCAAATCACAAACTTGATACTGATTATGATGAGGAAATGTTCAAATTTGAAAAGCAAATGTAAGCTTTACAACGGAGTTTACTACTTGCTACGCTCGCTTGCGCAAAATAATCGTAAATTCGCTTCGCGGAACAGGCTTGCCGATTAACCATGTTGATCATAAAAAGCATTTTCAGATATATTTTTAGTACACATGACTAATCACTAGTTTATATTCTAGCTGATTATACTTAAGAAAAAACGTGGAGATCTCTTGTGGCAACAGCTCATAAACGAAAAAAACAACCTGAAATAGTCCGTAGCAAGCTTATTGAGTGTGCCGCGCGAATCATCACCGAGCAAGGCCCCAATGCTGTCACAATCCAGGCCGTCGCTGACGCGGCTGGGGTCACAAAAGGAGGACTTCTCCATCATTTCAAGAACAAGAATCAACTTAGCGAGGCTGTATCAAGGTATTTCATAGAACAACTGGATACAGAAATTAGCAAGTTGATGGCTGAAGATTCAGTAGAATACGGGCGATTTACAAGGGCTTATATCAATTCAATCTGGAAAGATGTTGCCTCGGAACAGGAAGAACAGCTGATATTTTTCGCATTCTACGCACTATCAGAGCCACAATTAAAATCCATGTATAACGAATGGATGAAAGAAAAACAAAAATTACACCACAATACGGATTCAGATAAAATGCTGCAAGTTCTGAGATATGCGGCAGATGGGATATGGTTTGAGGTTTTAACCTAAATCCGTGAAAAAGTTGCATTGAATATACAGTTTTGAAACATTTTGCACTTGAAATAAATCAATGATATCGGTATATTGAACTTGCTTTT
>NZ_JADBGG010000049.1 GCF_014873765.1 Desulfomicrobium macestii
GCATCATTGTTCTTTCGAGAGGCGGTCTGAAGCTCAAAGCCAGATATTTCGATATATTGAAGGTTTTTATAATCGTCGGCGCAGGCATTCGTCGATTGGTTACCAAGCGCCTGAGGAATATGAACGGCTGTTCATCAAGATAGCTGTTTAGGGAAATGAACGTGTCCTCTATTGCGAAGACAGGTCACCTACAATCGCGCCGCAATCCCAAACAATGCCCACCACAACACCCGTAGGGGCAGACCTACGTGTCTGCCCAACCGCGGTGAGAATCCCAGGCCAACAACGCAACGATCGATCCAGGCCCGTCCCACCGTAGGGGCAGACCTATGTGTCTGCCCGGGCGGTCACGCAGGACCGAAGAAGGGCGGTCACGCAGGACCGCCCCTACGCGGTGCGTATCCCCGGCCGACAATGCAACAATTGATCCCAGGCCGTCCCATCGTAGGGGCAGACCTACGTGTCTGCCCAATCGCGGTGTGAATCCCAGGCCAACAACGCAACGATCGATCCCGTCCCGTCCCATCGTAGGGGCAGACCTACGTGTCTGCCCAATCGCGGTGTGAATCCCAGGCCGACAACGCAACGATCGATCCCGGCCCGTCCCACCGTACGGGCGAAAAATTTTTCGCCCCTACCATCGCACCGCAATCCCAAACAATGCCCACCACAACACCCGTAGGGGCAGACCTACGTGTCTGCCCAACCGCGGTGTGAATCCCAGGCCAACAACGCAACGATCGATCCCGGCCCGTCCCACCGTAGGGGCAGACCTATGTGTCTGCCCGGGCGGTCACGCAGGACCGCCCCTACGGACCAATCCGGCCAGGGCCGCCACGCCCCAGGGGAGACAATCCTCGTCGAGGCGGAAGCAGGAATTGTGCAGTCCGCCCTGGCCCTGTGCGTCGCAGGCTCCGCAGCCCATGAAGATGAAGCAGCCTGGAACCTCGTTCAGGTAGTACGAAAAATCTTCTCCCGCCATGACCGGCTCTATCTCATCCTCCACGTTGTCGGAAAGGCTGCGCAGCAAATTCACGGCCCGGGCAGTGCTTGCGGCGTCGTTCACCACCACCGGGAATCCGCGCACGTAATCAAGCTCGGCCTTGACGCCCATGCCCTGCGCCAGGTTGCCGACAAGTTCCTGCATCTGGGCCTGCACGAAATTGCCGGTCCTCTCCGTCAGGGCGCGCACCGTGCCTTGCAGGAACGCCTTGTCCGGGATGGTGTTGTAGCTGTTTCCGGCCTCGAAGCGGGTCACGCTAAGGACCGCCCGTTCATGCGGCGCGACCCTACGGGAGATGATGCCCTGCAGGGCGGTGACCAGATGGCTTCCGGCCAGGATGGGGTCCGTGCAGTGATGCGGGGCCGAGGCGTGACCGCCCTTGCCTGTGAGTGTGATGGAGAAAACATCCGGCCTGGCCATGAGCGGGCCCTTGCGCGTCCCGAACCAACCTGCGGGCTGTCCGGGCCAGACGTGCAGGCCGTACACCGCGTCCACGCCGTCCAGGCATCCGGCATCTACCATGGCCTTGGCCCCTCCCGGCTGGAATTCCTCGTTGGGCTGGAAGAGAAAACGCACTCCGGCCCGCAAGGTCTCGCTTTGGCCGGCAAGCAGCCGCGCCGCCCCAAGCAGCATGGCCGTGTGGGCGTCGTGACCGCACATATGGCCATGGCCTGCAATTTCGGAGGCGAATTCGAGCCCGGATTCTTCCTGGATCGGCAGCGCGTCCATGTCCGCGCGCAGCGCGATGCAAGGACTTCCGTCCGGGCCGTGAAGATCGGCGACGATTCCGCCGCCCACGTCCTCGCGCACGCTTAGATTCAGCTTACCGAGTTCGCGCAGCACCAGCGCCCGCGTCCTTGGAAGCTCCGCCCCGACCTCGGGAAAGCGGTGCAGTTCGCGGCGGACGGCGCGCACATGATCCAGTTGTTCAAGGGCGAGGGCCAGAAGGTTCGTACTCATTTGATCGCCTCCTCAATGGTCACGGACACGACTCCGATGTCCGTGCGCCATGTCCAGCCGATCCGGTCCCAGAATCTGCGCCCGGTTTCGTTGTCCGTGAACAGAAAGGCGTGAGCCTTTTCAAGGCCGAGCGCGGCAAGCCCCTCAAGGGCGCGCGTTATCATCTGCCGCCCGACGCCACGGTGCCTGAAGTCATCGCGCACGCAGAGATGGTGCAGGTAGCCCCTGCGCCCGTCATGACCGGCCAGAACAGTGCCGACAAGAAGTTCGTCTGCCCAGGCGCATTGGCTCAGGTCCGGATTGCGCTGCAGGTAGGACTGCATGGCCTGCGCTTCGTCGGCCGCGGACAGGCCTATGCCGGGAGTATTTTGCCACAGTGCCATCGCCGCTGCGTGATCGCTGATGGACATGGGGGATATACGTATTTGGTGCATGGTGGAGTCCTATGAGCTGCCAGGTCGCGGGTAGAAAATAATCATTCATTGTGCGTATTTTGAGAGCCGGGATCAAGCGGATATTGGCAATCAATTCCGATCTGTTTTGGTCCGGCCATTGTCATTTTTTGTTGATTCCCTTACGAAAGGCCGAGCGGGCACGTGTCCGCGTCCATCAAAGCCAAAGCCCCATGGGAGGAAGATAATATGAAATTTCTGGATGAACTGAACGTGAGCGGCAAACGGGTCCTCATGCGTGTCGACTACAACGTGCCTCTCAAAGGCGAGACCATTGTCGACGACAACCGCATCAAACAGAGTCTGCCGACTCTGAAGTTGGCCCTGGACAATGGTGCGTCCCTGGTCATTTGCTCCCATTTGGGCAGGCCCAAGGGCGCTCCGGCCCCGGAATTCTCCCTGAAGCCCGTGGCCGTGCGCCTGGCGGAGCTGCTCGGACGCGAGGTGCGCATGGCTCCGGATTGCATCGGTCCCGAAGTTCAGGCCATGGCCGAGGGGCTCAAACCCGGCGAGGTCCTGCTGCTTGAGAACCTGCGCTTTCATCCCGGCGAGACCAAGAACGATCCCGATTTCAGCCGTGAGCTGGCCAAGCTGGGAGATGTCTACGTCAATGATGCGTTCGGCGCTTCCCATCGCGCGCACGCCTCCGTGGTCGGGGTTACGGAATACATCAAGGATTGCTGCGGCGGCCTGCTGCTCAAGAAGGAATGGCAGTACCTGGGCGAAGCCCTGGAGAATCCGGCCCGCCCCTTCGTGGCCATCATCGGCGGCGCCAAGGTTTCCTCGAAACTCGGCATCCTGAAGGCGCTTTTGGAAGAGGTCGACTCCATGATCGTGGGCGGCGCCATGGCCAATACCTTCCGCAAGGCCCAGGGCTTCGAGGTTGGAACCTCGCTCGTTGAGGACGACCTGCTGGAAGAGGCCATGGCCATCATGGTCGAGGCGCGGGAAAAGGGCGTGAAGTTCTATCTGCCCGTGGATTTCATCCTCGGCACCGACCCCAAGGGCGGCATCGCGTCTGGCGTGCGTACCTATCAGGACATTCCCGCCGACGAGATGATCCTGGACACGGGCCCCGCCTCGCACACGCTTTTCGCTGAGGTCATCAAGAACGCCGGCACCGTGATCTGGAACGGCCCCATGGGCGCTTTCGAGAATCCCGCCTTTGCCCAGGGCTCCATCAATCTGTGCCGGGTGGTGGGCGCCGTTTCCGGCATGACCATTCTCGGCGGCGGTGACACCAACGTCATCGTGGAGCAGATGGGCATGGCGGACAAGTTCTCTTTCATCTCGACCGGCGGCGGTTCCTTTCTGGAATTTTTGGAAGGCAAGGAGCTGCCTGCCTTCACCGCCCTGGAGAACAAGTCATGAAAAAGCTGCTCATGGCCGCCAACTGGAAGATGTACAAGACGGTGGAGGAGGGCGTGGCCACGGCCAGGGAACTGGTCTCGCTGCTGGGCACATTGCCCCAGGACAGGGAAGTGCTCGTCTGCCCGCCGTTCACCATGATGCACTCCGTGTGTCCCATCCTCGCGGGGAACGCGGGCTGCCACTCCGGGGCCCAGAACTTCTATCCCGCCGCGCAGGGAGCCTTTACCGGAGAAGTCGCCCCGGAGCAGCTTCTGGACCTTGGCTGCACGTACGCCCTGGCCGGACACTCCGAGCGCAGGCACGTTCTGGGCGAGATGGACGAGCTGATCGGGCGCAAGGTGGCCTTTGGCCTTGAAGCCGGTCTGAAGATGATCCTCTGCATCGGCGAGACCAGCGTCGAGCGAAGACTCGGTCAGATCGAGGAAGTTCTGGTTCGCCAACTCGAAAGCGGGCTGGCCGGAGTGTTATCCACCGCCACGGCGGAGAATCTTGCGGTTGCGTATGAGCCTGTCTGGGCCATCGGCACCGGCGATGTGGCCGGACCTGATGAAATCCTGGCGGCGCATGCCTTGGTGCGCTCCAAACTTGAGTCGTTGTTGCCGAGCGAAGGCGCTCAAATCCGCATTCTTTACGGCGGTTCCGTCAAGCCCGACAACGCCGCCGCCATCATCCGCCTTGACAATGTGGACGGTGTGCTGGTAGGCGGCGCAAGTCTCAAAGCGGACAGTTTCAGTCAGATCGTGCTCGCATAATTTAGGAGGTATTTTTTTGAACTCCCTGATGATAACCATACATGTCATTGCCTGTGTCACCCTTGTCGTTCTCGTCTTGCTGCAATCCGGCAAGGAGGGCATGGGGATAATCTTCGGCGGTGGCGGCGGCTCCGTTTTCGGATCCACCGGTGCCGGTAATTTGCTCAGCAAGTTGACTGCCGGAGCGGCGACCGTGTTTTTTCTGACCTCCATGATTTTTACGTACGTCAGTACGCAGAAGCACGCTTCCCCCAAGGAATCCATCGTGATCGACATGCCCGTGACCCAGACCCCCACAGCTCCCGCCGGAGTCACCACGGCTCCTGCTGAAGAATCTGCAGGCCAGGAAAAAAATCAGTAAAAAAATACTGGACAAACCGGTGGAGCATCGCTAAAGACTGCTTCTCCGGTTTGCGGGATTAGTTCGCAAATTTGAATGCTTAGATGTCGAAGTGGTGGAATTGGTAGACACGCTATCTTGAGGGGGTAGTGGGGTATCCCGTGGGGGTTCGAGTCCCCCCTTCGACACCAGGAAACTAGGGCGTTGCAGCTTACAAGCTGCAGCGCCTTTTTCTGTTATTCCAGGCGGTTGCAATCTTGGCTTTAAGGTCAGTCGAAGGGAATTTGGCTGAAATTTGAGGGTCAAACCCGGGGGTCAAACTCGGGGGTCAAGATTGCAAACCCATGGTCTGAAAAAGGGAGCCTGGAATATGCGAAAATCAGCATCTCACTCGAAGCCACTGAGCGTCGTAAGTGGACCGCCTATTGCCCCATCTGATCAGATTTCGAAAATCACTCGCCGCAAGAAAAATACATATTCGCCAAGTAATCTTTACCTGAAAGGGAAATTTTATTATTTTCGCGCATCTATTCCAAAAAAATTTCGAGTCGGAATAGGGCAGTCAGAAGTACGAATCGGCTTGCAAACTCCATATATTGGCGAGGCAAGGCGGATAGCCACTAAGCTCCGCGTAAGGATGGATGAAATTTTGGACGAAAATGTGCCAGTTAGCCCAGAACATTTACGCAAAGAATTGCTTGTTAGGTTCATCAAGGTGCTTGAGCAAGATGAGAAAGTTCATATCTCACACCGAGAGATTAAAGATAGACTGCAAGAATATTTAAGAAAGCAGTTAAATTTGCATTCTCAAAATATTAACATGAGACCAAGGGTGCAAATCGAAGAAAATGAATCCATATCAGATGGGCAATTCTCTGATGCATGCGCAAGGATACTGAGCAGCGCCGTCAATAATCCGGATTTATTGGCAAATGATGGATTTATTGGCGTAGTGCATTTGATGAAAGAAGGTGTGTTCAAGCCAGACGAGGTTACAAAGGATAACGTTTTAGAAATTATTAATGAATTTATAAAAACTCAAATCACATGTCACGATATTGTAAGTGCGCGTAGTAATGGCGATTTTGTCAAAGAGTTGCCTCTCTATAATGAGCGCGCGAAGCAAAACAATCAAATAGATGTTCGATCGTCTACTCCCAAGGAAGAAACGAAAATCCCGAGTTTGAAATTTTCTGAATTGGCAAATAAATATATAGATTCAAAGATTTCAGATGAAGCTTGGAAGTCTCATAGCTTGCCTGATCACAAAAGTCGTCTCAACACGTTTATCGAGGTCATGGGGGACAAGGCTATCGATGAGATAACTCGCGATGATATGCGAAAGTATCGAGAGACACTTCGAAAACTGCCACCAAATCGTGCTAAATCGAAGTTGTATAAAGGCAAGTCTATAGAACGAATACTAAAAATGGAGCCTAAGACAGTTTACTCTGTAAAAACAGTTAATATATTTGTTGAAGCTGCATCGAGTCTGTTTGAGTGGGCCATGCGAGAGGGGATAATGACTTTTAATCCTGCAAAATCCCTCAGCATTAAGGATGATAGGCAAGAGATCGATCTTCGTGATGCGATAACTGTCGATGATTTGAAAATTTTATTATCCCACCCAGATTTTAAAATGAAAAAAATCAAGAGGCCATCCTTTTATTGGGCGCCCATTATTGCTCTGTATACAGGAATGAGGCTTGAAGAAATATGCCAATTACACTGTGATGATATTTATAAAGTTGACGATCTTTGGGTGATTGACATTAATTTGAATAAATCCAGAAACGGCTTGGTTGAGAAAAAGCTTAAAACAAAAAATTCAGTTCGAATAATTCCCGTGCATAGCAAGTTGATTGAATTGGGGTTACTTCAGTATAGAGATAAGATTGTTAAAAATAAGCATGAACGATTATTTCCTGATTTAAAATTATCTGCAAATATTTCAAAATATGGAAGGCAAGTTGGTAAATTTTTCTCTGATATGATCAAAAAATGCGATATAGCAGGGAAAAAGAGTTTTCACTCATTGCGCCATACGTTCAGTGATTATTTTAAAGTGAGAAATTTACATACTGATGTTTTCAGGCAAGTTTTTGGTCATGAAATTGAGATGCTAGCTAGTAGGCAATATGGGTCTAAGTTTAGCCCAAGGATTTGTTATGATGAAGTGATATTAAAAATTGAATATGATATATGGGGAAAATTTGTTATATAATGTAAAGTAATATGTCGGGAGAGATTATGAAACAAGTGAATGACAACAAAGTTTCTGAATTGTACTCAGAAATAATGGGTGCAAATTTACACAATATATATTTTTCAAATAATTTTGATTTGAATGATTTTTTGCTTAATGCTGTTGAATTGCTATGTAGTAATTACAAATTTAAAGCTATGGATAAATTTTTATATCTTTCAGATAGTGAAATTTTAAAAGGGTATTGGTTCGATATCGACAATAATAATCAAATAAAGTGGTATATTAATAACGTTAGAGGGATTGGTTACGTAAAATTTTATTCTTTGAAATATAATTTAACTACTGAATCTGCTTGTAAAGAAATAGTTAAGAAATTTGGATGGAATGATATTTTAAATATAAAAGAACATAAATATAAAGTTATTGATAAAAATCAGTTTCAAATTTTTAATGATGGAGTGTATTTAGCTGTTCCACAAAACTTAATTTGTTATAATTTTAAATACATTAAATCAGATATTATTTTTTTTAAAAATTATTCTGGTATGAATTGTTTTAGTGTAATTATATATAGAAACGTTAAAAAATCAGTAGTAGTTCCTTTAATATTGATTGAAGAAGAATATCAAGATGGTTTTGTAAATTCTTGTCTTGCACCTGGTGTTCCGAATAAATTATTGCCATTGTTTGCTGCAGATGTGCTGAATCAGAAGAAAAGATTAAATGTGATTTTATGTTGCAATTTAGACGTTGGAAATAACTTGAGAAAGTTATTGTGCGACTCTCAGAGTGTTTCGCAGGATGAATTTTTGATCACATTTCACTACGGTGGGGTAGATTATATTGATCGTACCGACTTTTCAAGTTTGTATGGACAAAATGTATTTATCGTTCCTGATGCTGATAGAAACTCATTTTTAAACCTGTCAAAATATGTTGATAAGTGTGCAGAAGTTGAATCACTGTCTGTAAAAATTTTTAATATCCCTGTGCTATCTCATGAAATTAATTCTGTAAATGTCGATACGGATATGTTGTCATGTCCCTGGGAGAGGCATGTTGTAAAGCATTCTTTTTCATATTTTCAGAATGATTTTTTTTATATTATAAAACATATACATGAACGGTCAATTTCTTTTAGTGAATATGATCGTTGGGCGACTAAAGTAATGCTGTCTGGTTTTGATACTCATCGCGATACAAATACAGTGCCTTTATTTAAGTCAGTGCGGGATAACATGGGTTTGAAGAGCAAATCAAATAATTTAAATAAAATTGATTTAGATGTTTTGATTAGTCCAAACAATATGCTACTCATTGTTGGTTTTTCAAATTCTGGAAAAGGTATGGTTCTTCTTACTTTTTTGCAAGGAATAGCATATGGCACGGATGCCTTTTTTTTCAAAGGGCATTCACAACGCAAAGTTTATATCATAGATGGGGAAAGTGGCGAAACAAGATTGTTACAAAGAATAAATCAATTAGAATCTGCGTACAAGTCAACCACAACAGACGATAATAACTTTTTTTATTTATCTCTACGGGATTTAGATCCTAAAATTGAATTTAATTTAATGTCGCAAGATTGGAGAAATAAAGTAAAGCAAGAAATGATTGATAATGATGCTAAAGTTTTAGCCATAGACAATTTATTCTCTATATCACAGAAAGCTTCTACTTCTTTAAATAAATGGGATGAACTGCTTAGGTGGTTTGAGGGATTACAGTATGCAGGAATTGCGATTATTCTAGCGCACCATACAGGCAAAGAGAGGGACAGACCATACGGTCTTTCTCAGATTCAATCGCAATTACAAACTTTATTATTAGTTAAAGATAGAGAATATATAAGTAAAGAATTTTATAAAAGTACGCATAAAAATTCTTTTATGGATAATTTTTTTAACGAAGAAGGATCTTTTATCCGTCTAAAATTTCAAGAATGTAAGCCTATCCCTTATTTAGACGGTAAGAGTTATTTTTATCACCTTCCGCTACCTGATGAAGAAAATGGACACTATTATAAGTGGATTTCTGAAGATGAATTTGAAAAAGAAAATTTTAATACGATTAACTTGTCTCATTCGAAATCAATGAATAATTGTTTGGTAGATATTGATAGGTTTGATATAAATGATAAGGCTTATTTAGAGAATAATCCTATTGCTTTACAAGTTGTTGAATATGCCAAAACAAAAAACAAATTCAATGGTTCTGATTTAGAGCATGATTTGGGTTTAAAAAAACGGAAAAGAAATAAAGTTTTAAATTCTTTAGTCACTTATTGTATCCTTGATAGAACAGGCTCTACAAGTGATACGTTTTATCAGCTTCGCAAATAGATTTAAACTGTGCTGCAGTTGCGTGCTTCAAATTCCGCCAGGAGGGCGTCGATCAGGTCGGCAGGATGTGCCTTTCTCGCTGCTCCGTTCTCACTGGAGATATCCCTTCGGTATAAGCCTCTTCAGGCGTTTTCTTGCCCAACCGTGAATGCGGCCGCTTTTGATTGTACCAATCCATGTATTCCATGATCGACTTCCGGGCATCGCTCACCGTGTCGTAGGCGTGCAGATATACCCGTTCGTACTTCACCGACTTCCAGAGGCGCTCAACGAAAACGTTGTCACGTCAGGCTCCTCGGCCATCCATACTCAGCTTGCAGCCCATGTCCTTGACAGCCGTTACAAACTCGATCGCCGTAAACTGACTGCCTTGATCCGTGTTCACGATTTCCGGAGTGCCATAGCGGCGAAAGGCTTCCTGAAGCACATCGACCGCATGGCAAGCCTCCAAGGTGATCGCTATCTTTGACGCCAGTACCTTTCGGCTGACCCAATCCACGACTGCGGTTACTATAAAAATCGTTCTCCAGCGTCAGTTGACCGATCTTGTCATGCAGGACCTTCAAATCCACCGCCGGTTCACTATCGGCCGGTTTGTCGACGACTGCCCGCTCGCTGAGTTGCTGCTTCCATTCAGTAATCTGGTTCGGGTGCACCTCAAAACGCTGCGCCAATTCGGCAGTCGGCTTGTCACCGTGTAATTGCCGCTAATGACTAGGCCAGCAGGGTTTTTACCTAAAGGCTTATTCAAATTTTCACGGCCATTTTTCTGGGTTTACTTCGGTACGTTCGGCCCAAATGTACAGAACCGAACGAACTTTTTATTATATGGTGTAATTATTTCGAATAGTTATGCTTGTGCTTATTTTGTGGGCTGAAGATTTGCTGCCGAGTACAAGGGGGTATTTTTTATAGTCATTCTCTTGCGAGCGTGTATAGTCTATGGTTTTTTTGGGACACGTTTTGTCGTTAATCAGGCAGCCTCGGTCACGTTCTCGTTTTGATAGACCGGATGGCTGCGGGATTTTGAAGCAATGTATCGGTCTACGGTTTTTTGGACACGTCTTTGGTTAATCAAGCCGAAACGGTCACGGCCTCTTTCTGGATGGCTCGCACTGCTGCCGAAGTCTTGTAGCCGTGGCGTCCAATGATCGATCCATTCCCGGTTTTACGTGTCCTTGAATTCAAAGAGGCCGAAGCGGAGTTCCGCCACCGTGTCGAACCGCCGAATCCAAAGCAGGTTCTCCTTCAGGGTCCGAACGAACCGCTCTGCGATCCCGTTACCTTGGGGCGCTCTGACGAAGGATGGCGAGTTCTGGATGCCCAGGAAGGAAATCTCCTCGAAACACGCTGAAAGCGTATTGGCTGCCTGAGTTATGCCGCCGGACCCTTAGTTCCGGTAAGAATTGGTCTACGATTAAGAAGCTTGAGACGGTGCCTGTCTTCGATGTCAGTTGTGCGGTAATTCCAGCCCAGCCCAATAAAAAATACGTAATTATGCGATTATCGTGTAAATTTTGATACATCGCAACCATATTATGCGTAGCAAATATGTAAATGGTCAAATAATGTCCATTTATTACCCCTAATATGGAGAGAATTATGAACGCGGCAGTAGAATCAATTTTCACGAAGATCGGTCAATCATTGCCACCTGTATTTACGCGTGATGTCGCTGTGAAAAGTCTTGGTGGTTTGATTCAGGCAAAGACGTTGTCGAATATCGACAATAGGGGTGAGGGTCCTATGTCGAAAGTCAGGGTTGGGAAGAAAGTTCTCTACGAGAGGGAGGATTTCATTGATTGGTTAAAAAAATACAATAAATTCTGAAATAAAGGCGGTGTGGCTTCGAGCTACACCGTCTTTGTATCATCAATAACATGCCACTGATATAATATACACTTTTCGGCCCGGTGAGGAACTTATCGTCCCGAAAGTGAAAATATTTATAAGGAGTGGTATTATGAAAGTTCAAAATGCACGGGTTTTGTACGCTGGTTATGCGGATAAAATCGAGGGAAGAGACAATTCTTGGAAGCTAATTGCCGACACGGAGGCAGCTCGGAAAAAAGCTCTGGAGGATGGGTATACGGCCTTTAGCACAACGACTTTTGATTACGAACCGGAGAAAAACAAGCCTGAACCTGTTCGTTATGGGTCTTTGTTTTTGGACTTTGATTATAAGTCAGATCCGGCGATGTCGATCAAGGCTGCCAAGCGTTTCATGGAAATACTCTACGTGAAATACGGAGTCAATTTAGGCAGCTTAAGATACTGGATCTCAGGCGGAAAAGGTTGTCATATTGAAATTCCTGCCGAGATTTTTGGCGGTGAGGCAGGACACCCATGCTTACCTCGTATTTATTACGAAATGATCAAGTTCATTCTAAAAGCTTATAAAGATTCAAGTCTTGAGAAGATTCTTGATCTTCAAATGTACAATATGGGAAAAGGTCGGTTGCTGCGGTGCGAGAATATCAAGCGACCAAATGGTCGGTATAAGGTCCAAGTCAGCGCTGACGAGATGTTGAATTTTGATATTTCCAAATTACTCTCGATGTCGGATGAGTCCCGCATAAATCTTCCTTTTGAAACGGATCTTCCTGTCAGATCCGCGACCATGACAAATCTTTTTGAGTCCGCGATTTTCATGTTCCATCTGAAGAACAAAAACAAGCATGCAAATCTTGGTTTGGAATCGCTTCTGAATTGCGGTTTCATTGAGCATTGCTGGACAAATAAGGCCGAACTCGCTGAGCCTGAATGGTGGGCAATGGTAGGGGTGTTGATGGCTTTTGGTGACAAGGCAAAGCCACTCGTTCATTTATTTAGCCAAGGTTATGCCGGCTATTCAGAGAAGGAAACTGAGGAAAAGATCAACAACTGGCAGACAAGAAAGAGCACGCTGTCATGTTCATATTTGAAGTCAATCCATGACTGCGGAAAGAGATGCGAAGTTACCAGTCCGATTTATCTCTGGCACAATCAGCGGTCGAGGGATGTTCAGACTTCATCGGCGTTTTCGCTTGAAGAAGATGGCGTGTACTACCATCGTGATCAAGAGGAAGATGGCAACAAGATATTCATTTGCTCCCCTGTGAAAGTGATCGGAAAGCTTCGGTCTCAGGGCTCTTGCGACTGGGCGAGGCTGTTAGAGATCAAATCCCCGGACGGTGTTGAAAAGCGTGTTGTCATCAACATGCGAGACTGTGTTGGCCGTGGTGATGTCGTGAGGGCGCAGCTTGCTGACGATGGAGTTGAATTTTCGAACGCTCCAAAAGCATCAAGCCTTTTCATGGAGTACCTGCGAACTAGCGCTCCCGTGGACAAGTTCCTGCTCCGGCTAAACATGGTGGGCTGGTACGATGATACCTATGTGCTGCCTGATGCTCTTTTTGGTGAGCATTTTGGCGAAGAGTTTTATTTTGAGAGCAGCTTGGTCAGCTTACATAACTCCTCCGGGTCACTCGATGATTGGAAAGAGCATGTCGGTAAATACTGCCGAGATAATTCTCTCCTTGTTTTGCTGACCAGTTATGCGTTGACCGGGCCATTGCTCAAACCATGCGGATTTGAGGGCGGGGGTATCCATATATACGGGTGCTCGTCTGCGGGGAAGTCGACGGGTGCTCACGTGGCCGGGAGTGTTTGTGGTGGCGGAGGGCATAAAGGCTTCATGAGGCAATGGAACAGCACGCACAATGCGATAGAGAATACGGCTGTCCTGCACAATGACAACATGTTGGTCCTAGATGAGATCGGACAGGCATCTGCTGAAACCGTTGCCCAAATTCCGTACATGCTCGCCAATGGTCAGGGCAAAGCAAGAATGAAAGCCGATGCTTCCGCACGCAACATCGGCAGATGGCTGCTAAACTTCCTGTCAAACGGTGAACTTACCATCAATGACAAGATCCAGGAAACGGGGAAGTTTACCTCGCATGTCGGTCAAGAAGTTCGAGTAATCGATCTGCCAATAAATGCCGGAGTTGGGCAAGATCTTTATGAAAACATGCACGGCTATGAGAATGGTGCTCGTTTGAGTGATGACTTGGTGAGTAACTGCATGAAGTATTATGGAACGCCATTGCGTGCATTCCTCGCAGCTTTCTGCGGTTCGAGCATTGAAGAGAAGCAGCGCAATATCGAACTGATTATCGAAAAAGCACAGAAATTCGTGCAGGAGAACTGTCCAGAAGGTTCGTCTGGTCAGGTCAGGCGAGTTGCCCGAAAGTTTGGTTTGATCGCAAGCGCAGGCGAATTTGCCCATGAGTGTGGAATCTTACCGTATCGAAATGGAGACGCCCGCAGGGCAGCCGAAAAGTGGTTCAAGATTTGGCTGGACCAGCGCAACTGTGTCGGAGACCGAGAGATCGCTAAGGTCTTAAAGCGTGTTCAGGATCATTTTGCGATCGAATCCGAGAGCCGGTATGTGCCCATTGAGGAGGCGGACAAAGATAGCCGCTTCAGGAAGGCTGGATTTTCATGGAGAGATAAGGTGGCAGGACGCAAGCGATTTTTGATGTTGCTCCCTGCCGCTGATGAAATTCTGAAGGGAATCAACAGGAAAGTCATCTTGGAGGCCATGAATAAGCTTGGTTGGCTCGAACTCAAAGACGATGGCAGCATTCGCGAAACGAAGTCAATTAAAGGCGTTAATCATCGCGGATACATCTTCATTCCTGAAGCTTGGGAAGAAGAAATTGAGCCAGATTTCAAGTCACGAGGGGGGCTGTCCTTATCATTCCCGCAAGACTCTTATTGATTGGTTAATGATTTGTGCGAGTTGTGCGAGTTACAATGACTGTGCGGTACCTCCGATGCCCAGGCTAACGGGTGTTCAGGGTGCCGCACAGACGCACAGAACGCACAAGCAATTTTTAGACATGTGAAAAAAAGAGGTATTTATATAATGACTATGACTATTCAAGCAACTTGCTGGTTCTGCGGCAGGAATTTTATAATAAAGGATGGGCGGGAGTGGAAGTATCTGTGTCGTAAGTGTTTCCATTTTGTGTATGAAATTCTAAAAGTTGAAGAAAGGCCGTTGGAGCTCAAGCATAACTGGTCTGCCATAATGAGAGATCGCTATGTTGCAAAGCCACAATATTTTGCTCCACAAGTCGTGGAAAGGTTTAGATCTACAGGAGTTTTCAAGCCGCAGTAATTGATTTTGTTGTCGATGAGGGGGGACCCTTACTCCCCTCTGTCCTGAATAAAGTCATTGTTAAATTTTAATTGTTGAAAAAATGTGTGTGCGTTCTGTGCGTTTGTGCGGGGCGCTATTATCGAGGAATTCCTCAACAATACGCTTGGCGAAAAACAAAAAAGCCGCACAAAACGCACATGGTTTATCATCTATTGAAGTTGCTAAATGCCAAGCTCCGTTCGCGCACGTTCGATTCCTTTCTTCTGAACTTCGAGGTCAGGGTTTGTCTCGGAGTTATGGATCGCGCTGCGGATCAGTGCATCGACTTTTTCACGTCCGCTGGGTGATTTTGCCGCTTCCCGGGGTGTCTGTCCGTCAAGGATCGGAAGAGGGGTATCCACCCATTGACCCCAGTGATCGAGAAACATGTTTTCCATGTGCTCCTTGATCTCAGGATCTTGCATCATCTTGTTGTGAAGACCAAGCGGGTCTTCATCGTCTTCGGCGCGCTCTCCGGCGGCACGCATGGGCTTTATGCTTGTGGTTTTGTAATGCGCCTTCTCACCCATCACGTTCTGAATGATTTCCCGGATTTCAGCCGCTCTTTTTTCCGAGTTCACTTCGACGGTCATGGATTCACTTTCGATGTCTATGTAGCCGAGGATGGTGTTAGACATTGGCGTGGCTTTGGCTGTTTCAAGGCGACTCCAGGGGATTGTCACGCCAGTAAGTTCACCGCTCTCAGTATAGTCGGCGTTTTCAAGGAGCTGTTCTGGCGTCTCCGTCATGCAGAGGTGGAGCAGGGCGTCAAAGGCATCTTTGGGGCTTGAGATGCGGTAGTGAACCGTCTGCAGGGAGAGAGGATCCCCATCCGTGTTCGACAGAGATGGAGGATTAATGGCCGCCGCGTACAATTCCAGAAAAACCTCGCGAATCTCAAATTCGTATTCTGACAGATCATCCGTTGAGAGTGCTTTTTTCTGGCCTATCAGGGAGGTGCGCAGGTCGATAACATGGGCTTTCCATGGCAGAGGGAAGGATATGGGGCTCGCGGCAGAGAGAAATTCAACGTCGTCGACCCTGGAGATGGCGCAAAATAAGATGGACCCCTGAGCCAGCCATTCTGAGGCGCTGTGATCGGTGACCCTGTGCGAACTGCCGGTGAGGATGTCGATGCAGGCAAAGCCGTTGCCTGGAAAGACAGCCGTGACCTCATAGAACGAAAAGACCAGGCGGCCCACGGATTCAAGGACGTGAAGTTCAAGGCTGTCGATCTTGCTTGTTCGGTTTTGGCGGTAGAGCTCCGCGATCGTGGTATCGGCGGGGAGGGCAATTTCAAAATCAAGTTCTTCGATGTCCGGCTGCGTCAGATCCCAGCTACAGAGAATCCAAGGCACCATCACCTGTGAGAGTTCATCGATGGTGTCCTCGTGATCGAGTTCTTCGCTCCAGAGCAGGAATGTGTCGATGGCCTCGTCCAAGCCTTCTGCTTCAAGCGTGTTCTGCGCAAAGGTCATGAGCTTGCCGGTCAGGCTTTGGAAGGTCTGGCTGATTCTTCGGTAGGAAAAATCCTGACTTTCTTCCTTGGGCAGGCAACATTTCTTGTATTTCTGTCCACTGCCGCAAGGGCATGGGGCGTTCCGGGATATTTTCACCGTGCATCTTCTCCCTGAAAGGATTTTTCGGCATCAAGCCGTCTTCTGGTTCAACTCCTACGATTGTTCGTCATTTTCCACAATCTGAGCTCACAAGGAATGTCCCGCAAGGGTTGCAACATATTAGTCTGCTCTGGCGTTATTGGCTGCTGGGCGGTGCGCTGTTTCATGAGCTTTAGATTTAGATCAATTTATTATTAACAGAATGTATTAAAAAAGGGGGTATTATCATGGCATATCGTTCACGCGTTGGTATTTGTGTCCCTGAAGAAATTGCAGTCGCTATGCAAGAAAGTATTGGTGAATTGCCAAAACGACTCAAAAGAGAAGTGCTTTCCCTGCTTAAAGAGGCTGATGTCAAAATCAAGGATGAAGACTGCCATGCATGGTGTTGTGACAGATGCAGTTGGAATTCATCGAGTCCAGATGTAGCCTTTGTGGAGGATTATCTTGGTGACCTTCATGCTGAAGATTATTTGTTCATACGTATTGGTGAGGATATAAACGACATAGAGGTCTGCGGCGATTATGTTGATAATCCGCTTGGTATGAGCATGGATCGGACCATCTCATTTTCTTGAAATGTGGCAACGTGATCTACAGGGTTCCGGCTGTCTTGGCATGGTTCAGCCGGAACTTATTAGCCGGATTTTCTTGTCATCTTGGAATTGAGCATTTTCCATTCGACATAGCGTGTCAGTTCGTCAACCAGAGGATGCGAGGGGAGGGTGCTTAGATGTTGCCAAGAGGTTGTCCGGAGACTGACCCCTTTCGGCGTTATATCCTTGAAGGCATTTGGAAGCAGACTGATGCCCAGAACGACTTTGTGCGGCCTGTCCGGAAATATGCCTGCGCCGTATTTTGCTAGAAACTCGCCCCGTAGTTGGATTTGGTCCTTGTCTTTGGCCTTGCCTTGAGCTGCCCCGATGCCCGACAGCCATTTGGCTTCAGCAAGAATCACTGTGTTCGACGTCGTAATGCCCACATCGATTTCCGGGCCTCCCGGGACTAATGTATCGGGGTGAGGGATGCGGCGCCATAGGAAGATTTCCGCATTGTCTGTATGCGAATCCGGTAGGTCAATCAGCCTGAACAGATCCCTGAGCCAGGTCTCAAGGATATTCTGCGGCGACCGGGCGATGGTGCCGAAGACCGACCAGGTGATGGCGTCTTCGCTGTGCAGGGACTGCAGGTCGCAGTAGTAGCCCAGGCCCGAGGTCGCAATTTCAAGCTCTTTACCGTCGAAGGCACGGGACTGCCTGCTTTTGTAGAGCTTCTGGACGATTTCCGGCGGCGGCCAGGCGCTGATGCCGGTGCGGATCAGGTTGTCGTAAGAGTGCGAAACAGCCTTTACGCCGCCTTTGCTGCGGGCAACGGGGACGGCTCTGCCGTTCCAGTCCAGCATCTCAGTATGCTTTAGTCCCCTCGGTCGTGAAATCATCTTTCACTCCATGAGCTGTTGCGCCAGTTCCAAGGCATCCACAGGCCAGAAAACTTCGGGGCGAGGGTGAGCAACTCCGGCACGTTGTTCAGGTCTGCAAGCAATCACTTTTTCCTTCCATTGCGTGGGCACAGCCTCCAGTCCATACATGGCCCCAAGAAGAGCGCCGCAAATGGCGGCATTGGTGTCGGTGTCGCCACCACGCATGACCGTATCGACCACGCCTTCTTCAAGGTTTGGGGCATGGAGAAGCTGCCAGACGGCGTTCTGGAAGGCTATGAGCACCCATCCTTGGTGGCGTCCGTAGCTTTTGGGTGGAGTCGTGGCGGCATCATTGAGAGCGCCTTTCAAGGTGGAATGAACGTCCATTGTCTCCGCCCAGAGCAGCATTCCTGCATAGAGGCTCTGCGAAGAGCAACCGCTTCGGATGACTCGGGACAAGGCCATGGCGAAAAGCGCATTGGCCTCGCAGCAGATTGGGTGCGGATGGGTTATCGATGCGTCTTTTTTTGCCCAGTCGCCAACGTCCCACAGGTTTTGATGCGTTCCAAAAATGCCCAGCGGGCTTATGCGCATGAGTGCGCCGTTGGCTTGGCTCTCTAAATTGGGCTGATCCCTGAGGCCGGCGGCAATGGTTGCCCCGCAATCAAACGGGCGCGAATCGTACCAAAATCGGTAGGCATTTCGAACGCTGTATCTGTCGAACCTTCCATGCTCCACTAACGACCGGGCGAGCATGAGGGCCAGTTCTGAATCGTCCGTGGGCTGGCCAGCCAGGGTGTTCCACGTCCCCCCGTCGGCTAACTCGCGTAACCCTGATGGATAAAGGCCGCGTATCTCTTCGGCAGACTTGAATTCCACCAGACTCCCCAGGGAATCTCCTGCGAGCTGCCCCATAAGGCAGCCCTGGGCGCGGGAGAGAATGGTGTCGTGATTGGCATCGGGCGCATCTTCATTCCAGGACAGGATGTAGCTTCGCTGTTCTTCTGTTTCCGGAGATTGGCGGTGTCTTGATTTGGGGCACCAGCGCCACAGGCTGGAAAGTTTCTCCAGGGCGGCGTTTCCGGCAAAGCCGTGCCTTGCAAGCCAACATCCGACAATCGTTCCTGTTCTGCCGATGCCGCCCCAGCAGTGCAGGTAGATTCCTTTGCCCTGGGCCAGTGAGTTGTCGATCAGATCAAGAATCTCACGTGCGGTTTGCCGAGATCCTGGAATGCTCACATCCGGAATCGGGAATGTGTAGTATTCGATCTTTCCATCGATCATATTGGTGAGGTTTTGATAGGGCTTGAGCCCGTCGGCCGGAGTGGTCAGGTCGATGAATACCCCAACGCCAGCCTTCGCCAGTGCCTTGATCCTTGTAATCGAGGAATCCTGATCGAGAGTGCGTGGGTATTCTCCGGCAAGAAATTTTCCCGGGATGATCCAATAGGAGTTTTCGATTGGTGTCTGCGTCATTTGCATAGTGTGAGGAGGTTAACTGACCCGTTATGCTTCTACCATGTCTTATACCCGGTGCTCATGCCGAGCTCAGGCAATGCCGAATACTTATCTTTCGCATATGGCTTGATGTCAGCGATCATGATTGTCCTCCATTACCCATCTGGGCTTCGTACGCCTGTCGCACTAGGCTCATGACGTACGGTAATTCTTCGAGCGAACTCAATCCGATCTCAACATCGCCATTTCCCCAGCGACCACGGTTTGTCACATCCTGACCCAAACCTTTTGGGTCATTGATCTCTGCAAACCGCAGGTTAATACTCAAGCGTAACCGTTTAGCCTGCGGCACCACATCCACAAAATTCGTCTCCGCCTTATAGGCCACGTAGAGTTTAAGGAATTCCTCCGTTACGCACGGATCAAGAGCGAGTACCTCTTTGCGGAATGCCTTGAACAAGTCTGGAATCATCGTACCGTACATGTCACTGCCCGTGGCCAGATACGGATGGTCATCAATAGTGTATCCACTCCGCGAGGCCTCTTTGGCTGGGCGATAGCTCTCCAGAACTGCCGAATCCACAACCGGAGCCCGCCAGACCGTGACGGCTCGCGTGGCGAGGGTGGCTGCACGATTCTGGATTGCGGCTTCATTCCAGGTATCGAATCCTCCAAGCCCTGCGTTCATTTTGAGCGGACTTTGCTTGAAACCGCCTTCCCGGTCGCGCTTCTCCGCAAATGGACGATCGCTGTACTCGGCATTGTAGCCGGTGAGCGTGAGGTTGCCGAGAGTATGCAGCCACTGTTGCTGAACGCGTTGCCACTCTTCTCCGAGTTCCTTTTGCCACGAAGCAGAAAGCGCGGGATTCTGAGGCAGGATGTGTTCGATAGTATATTCGTCCACAGCCACGCGTTCCTTGCGACCGTGATTCTCCAACCTCCGCAGCCAGTAGCTGCGGCTACGGAAATTGTAGAGATCGCGGTTCTGCAGGTCGCGGTGAAACTCTTCGTCCTTCGGAAAACGGCGGTATGACGGTAGCAACAGGAAATGGGCGCTTATGCTTTCGAGGTAGCGGTCCTTTTTCAGTGCCTTGCCGAAAGTAGCGAACGTTTTGTTCAACGAGTTTGTGGGAATGGCGCAGACGGCGCGACGGAATACGTAGGACTCCACGAGCCGCACGGCAGCGTCGAAGTCAGCCACGCTCAGCAGGTTGTTGTCGTAGTCGGAGTACAACTCAAGCAGAAAAGGGTAGGACACATCCACTTTGAGTTCCCGCAGATCATGGAAGGCGAGTTTGAGCGCGGGTTCTTTCTCTTTGCCAAGGGCCATGGCGCAGAAGTAGCGGGCGAACGTGCGGATGTCTTTGATCAGGGCCTCGATACCCGCCTGCTTTACAGGAGTGGTTAGGGCGTAATCCTTGAACGCATCATAGATCTCGCGTTCGCGCGGGATGTCGCCAGTGCGGACAGTAAGGTAATGACGCATGAAACCGTCGAACAGCGTGTCGTAGGCCTCCTGCCCGAATTCAACCTCCATCGGTCGCCAGTAGTCTTCGTAAAGCCGCGTCTGCAGCGACGGTTCCAGCCCCATGAGGATGTAGTTGCGGATCAGATCGGCCTGACTCAGTTCTTTACCCGTCGAATTCATGCTCTCGAAAATGAGCTGCGGATTGTCCTGATCGCGAGCAAGAGCGATGTCCACGACCATAAGCTTGGCAAGGCCCTGGCAGACGGGAACGAGATCTCCTTTCAGACCATTGAGCCACTCTGTGAACAGTTCAAAGTTTTGTGTGATGCGAAGCGAAGGCTCCGGAGGTTGCTCGCTGCTCTTGATGATGGCTTTTAGCGAAGCGTTGTCCGTTTGCGTGAGGAGTAGCTTGAAAAAGCTGTCGTTATTTTCGAGGTGGTTGGTGATGTAGTAGTGGCGGAGTTTAGCGGCCGAAAACCCTTCGACCGGCTCCTTGTCGCCAAGAGCACGCGCCAGGGCTTCAATGAGCAAAGAGACAGTGGTAAGGCGCTGTTGCCCGTCGATCACCAGCAGAGGCGCACGATGGCAGACCATTGAGAGCCCTTGCTCAATGTAGACAATGGAGCCGATGAAATGCACGGCTATCGAGTCGTTTGAACCTGCCCGCAGGATGTCATCCCACAGCTGACGGCATTGTTTTTCCGTCCAGGAGTAGGTGCGCTGGTAGATGGGGATGATGAACTGCGTGGATTTCTGCAAAAAGGTGAGCAGCTTGGCTTCGGTGGCTTTCATTTAGAGTCCTTGGAATAGGGCAGTCGACTGATTGTGTGTGAATGTTCGATGTTCCGATGCCGGTGAACACGGAGAGGAGAGGCTGCTGGGGCAATTATTAAGTTGAAATAGTTCCGACTTGATCTGACACTTCCTCTTGAAATTTAAGAGGTTCTCCCTTTTGATGGGGTTGCAAGACAACCATCAACGAGCACCATG
>NZ_JADBGG010000050.1 GCF_014873765.1 Desulfomicrobium macestii
CCCCTGCTCACCAGCACGCGCGGCCTCAATTGCTGCGTTTAGTGCCAACAAATTCGTTTGCTCGGCGATCCCTCGTATAACGTCAAGAACTTTTGATATCTCGTTACTTTGACCTTCAAGCTCATGAATAACCTGAGCGGCTTGCCTAATTTCACCTTCAAGGGCAGTGATTGACTGGCTTGTGTGGGCTACCAGACGCTGGCCAGATGCCGTCTCAGTGTCTGCTCTTCCGGCCGCATTGACCTGCTCCCCGTTGATTAATACACCGCGATGTTAGTAATGTCTTCATAAGCCACATGAGGACATCCCCATGAAGAAGCGTTTTTCCGATGAACAGATCATCAGTATTCTCCGCGAGGCTGAAGCCGGAGTTTCTGCCCGAGAGCTCTGCCGCAAGCACGCCATTTCCGACGCCACGTTTTATACCTGGCGTAAGAAGTATGGCGGCATGGAGGTGCCTGAGGTTAAGCGCCTGAAGTCGCTTGAGGAAGAGAACGCCAGACTCAAGAAGCTGCTCGCCGAGGCCATGCTGGATAAGGAGGCGCTTCAGGTGGCTCTTGGGCGAAAGTACTGACGACAGACCAGAAGCGCGAAGTCGTGGTGTTGATGTGTGATGCGACCGGTCTGTCGCAACGTCGTGCCTGCAGACTCACAGGTTTGTCCCTGTCGACCTGCCGCTATGACGCTCAGCGTCCGGCGGCTGATGCCCATTTATCAGGGCGCATTACTGAACTGGCACTGGAGCGCAGGCGTTTTGGCTACCGCCGCATATGGCAGTTACTGCGGCGTGAAGGGCTTCTGGTTAATCACAAGCGCGTGTACCGCCTTTATCATCTGAAAGGGCTGGGCGTTAAACGCAGACGTCGTCGTAAAGGGCTTGCAACAGAACGTCTGCCGCTGCTCCGCCCGGCGGCGCCCAACATGACCTGGTCGATGGATTTCGTCATGGATGCGCTGGCTACTGGTCGCAGGATCAAGTGCCTTACCTGCGTCGATGACTTCACAAAGGAATGCCTGACGGTCACTGTTGCCTTCGGGATTTCAGGCGTGCAGGTCACGCGTATTCTGGACAGCATTGCGCTGTTTCGCGGCTATCCGGCTACGATAAGAACCGATCAGGGCCCGGAGTTTACCTGCCGCGCGCTCGATCAGTGGGCTTTTGAGCATGGAGTGAAGCTGCGACTTATCCAGCCCGGCAAGCCGACACAGAACGGATTTATTGAGAGTTTTAACGGACGCTTTCGCGATGAATGCCTGAATGAACACTGGTTCAGCGACGTCAGTCATGCCAGGAAAACCATCAGCGAATGGCGTCAGGATTATAACGAATGTCGCCCGCACTCCACGCTGAATTATCAGACGCCGTCTGAATTTGCAGCGAGCTGGAGAAAGGGTAATTCTGAGAGTGAAGGATCCGACATTACTAACTGAGCCTTGTATTTAATCCTGGGGGCAGGTCAGCCGGTATCAGCTTAATTGCAGGGCTTGATTATCACCACGGAAAGAAGCCTGACATCCATAGTGAGGCTGTCTTGGTGTTGGCCGATGATCGGCTTGGATTTCCCTCTTCTGTACAGATACGACAGGCCAAGTCCCTACCTGCTGTAGGTGAAGAAGAGACATTGCTAAGTACATTTGGACTGGAGTGGTCTAGTCATTTCGCTGGTGTCAGAAAGCCTGTTTACAATCACGGGGGTTTCTGTTTCGGCGTATTGGTTTGCTCTGAATTGCAGAACATTGCTCATAGACAGCAGTTTCAGGGTAATGTGGATTGTATGATGGTGCTTTCTTGGAACCAGGATCTGGAGACGTTTGCAGCACTGGTGGAGTCGGCGAGTTTGGATGTTCACGCGCATATCGCATTGGTAAACAACCGGCGTTATGGAGACAGCCGCGTGAGAACTCCTGCGAAAAAGGATTACATGCGTGATGCTTGCCGGTTGAGGGGGGGGGCTCAATGAGCATGTAGTGATCGTTGAATTAGATATTGCCAACTTGCGAGCATTTCAAAGCCGAGCGAAGCGCTGGCCGAAGGAGGATGATCCTTACAAGCCTGTTCCTGAAGGATTTACGATTGCAGGATTTCGCAAGGTGACGCCAGAGTGATGCTTGTATGGTTTGCAAGAGATGATCTCGAGCATGAGCAAGCCGAACTTTACACATAAATCGCACAAAGACTGGAGCTTCATGTATGCTCAATAGTTCTATTTTAGAATTATTTTGTTATTTTTGTTGGTTGCGAGTAGTCATTCGTTGATTTATATTTTAGAATTATTATGTTATTTTGTGGGCGTCAGCATTACAAAATTGGATTTTTTGTGGGATTTCATTTTAAAACTATTTTGTTACTCCACAGCAGGGTAGAAACTTTCCTCCGGAAAGTTAGCCCTTGCTCCTAGCCAAAAATCAGGCCCACCATATCCAGCTCGCAGGGAGCTGTCTACAGTGGGCCTACCTGTCTACTCGGCAGCCTGGGCCTGGACAGGGACAGACTGCCTAGTCTCGGCATCGGCACGTTCAGCCCGGGCCGTGTCCAACTCCAGGCGAAGGGCGGACAGCTCGGCCTTATGCGCCTTGCGCTCCTCCTTGAGGTCTACCCGGACCTCGGACAGCTCAGCGCGGAGTGCCGCGAGATCCGCCACCGCAGCAGCCTTGGCCTCGGCAGCGCCTTCGGCTTTCGCCGTGGCCGCCGCCAGGGACGCCAGCGCCTGAGCCAGCTCTGCGGCCTGGGCATCTCCCTTAGCCTTGACCTGGGCCAACGCCTCAGCATGACCCTTCAGCTCTGCCGTCAGCGAAGCCACGCGGGAGCCCAGCTCTCTGGCCTCGGCCTTGGCATGGGCCAGCCCCTCTGCCGCAACCTTACGCTCGGCGGCGGCTTGGCTCTGCACCTCAGCCACATCCGCCCTGGCTGCAGCCAAGGCTTCGCCTGCGACCTTGCGCTCAGCAGCGGCATCAACCTGGGCCTGGGCCAGCCGGTCCCCGGCTGCTTTCAAGGATTCCTTGAGGGAGTCCCGATCATGGGCCAGCTCTGCCTTGGCCGTCCGCTCTGCGGCCAGTTCTGCCTGGAGCCGGGAGACCTCCACGGCCGCCGCTTGTTTGGCCCCCTGGGCCTCGACCAGCTCGACCTTCAGGGCCTTGATCTCGGCGGCTTGTTCCTCAATCCATCGGTCCTTGGCCTCGGCAGTAAGCTGAACCCTGGCCAGCTCCAGGCGGGCCTCTTCGGCACTCCGACGCTCCCGATCCACGGCCTCGACCAAGCGTTGAATCTCCGCAGCCCGCTCCAGTGCAGTGGCCTGTGCCTGGTCCCGCTCGGTGGTCAGAGCTTCGACCCTGATTATGGCCTCGGCCAGCTCCGCCTCCAGAGCTGCCCCTGCGGTGGCCAAATCCCCCGCCTCGGCTTGGGCGTCCACCAGTCGCCCCTCGACCTCGGACCGCGCCCGGGCGGCCGCTCGTTCAATCTCCTGCGCCAGAGCTAAGACCAGCTCGCTGGGCAGCTCCGGTGCTTGCGCCTGCGCTTGGGGCCTGGCGGCCCGCCACGCCTGTAGGTGCGCGTGCACCGTGTTCGGCGACCCCGTGCCCAAAGCATCTCTGACGGCCCGGATAGTGGGCTGATGTCCGTCGGCCACCATCTTGTCCGCCACCTGCGCCACCTGGTCGTATGTGATCCCTTCTCGTGCCATGACATCCTCCGTACCGTATCATATTTCGTATTCTATATTCCGTATCAATACAGATACATTATATGATATGATACGACTCGTCAAGAAAAAAAATACGATACAGCTCCTGGCCGCGACAACACGACTAGGGGCGGTAGCGCAAAGATCGCCCCTGTTCCGTGCTTACGGCACGGTTCCGCCCGCCTGTGGGGGCGCAGGATAGCGCCCTCCTCGGCGGCGGCCAGCTTTTAAAAAGTGGACACGTGTTTACATGTGTCCACTTCAAAAAATCCCCCGCCACCGTACGCTGGACATATCTTTGTCCGGCGGGAGGTGGGCGGAACCTTCCGATTGGGATGGAGAAGATCGAAAATCCTCGCAAGGTAGGGTCTACAGGACCAAGCGCCCTTGTCTTTTGCTTTTGGAGCGCAGCGACACCCTCAATGCCTGTCTTTTTGCCTTTTCAAGCGATGGGACGAGTTGGGTGAATCATTCGTTCAAAGAACAATGACGCCGCGCCGGCGTTAGCGGGCATCTACGCGGCACCGAGGGTCCGAAGGACCATGCCTTTCTTTTTCATTCTTTATGCATGCTTTAAGAAGCATACGCGGCCGGGTAATATACTGAAATTGTTGGGCTGAAACTCGTAAAATGTATGCCTTTGTGTTGGAAATAGACAGGTAAAATGTATGCCTTTGTGTTGAAGGGCGGGCGTAAAATGTATGCCTTTGTGTTGAAATGTATAGATGTCCTTGACAAGATACACTTGTCGTGATATACACGTATTCATGACCCAGCCAAAAATTCCAGACTATCTAGACAAGCCCAGCGGTTGCATCCACATCAACCACGACCTCTCTGGCCCTGCCATGCGACTTTTCAACTGCTTTCTCGCGTGGTGCTACGACGAAATCCCGCTTATCGACGAAATCCACATCTTCTCGATTCCACGGAAGGTCGTTGAGGACTACATGCGCACCAGGAACGAGGTAGCCCTCAGGGGATGGCTTAAGGAACTGGGTGACGGCTCTGTGGAGTGGAATGACCTCGGCGTAGGCCGGGGAAAGGGCGGCCCGAGTTGGGGTTACTACAAGTTCATCCAAGAACCGGAAATGCGCGGCGCGTTCATCACGTTCGGCATTGCGCGGACGCTGCGCGGTTTCATAGCCAGCAGCACGATGTTCGCACGCATCAATATGCTCATCGAGCGGCGCTTTAAAAAGACGAAGTACGCGCTCCCACTGTACGAGCTTGGCCTCGACTACCGGGACAACAAGGACAAGATTACGGGCAAAGGCTGTACACCCTGGATGACCGTAGAGCAGTTCCGAAAGTACATGGGCATCAAACCCGATGAGTACCAAAAAGGCTTTGGCGAACTAAACCGGACGATCATCCAGAACGCCGTGAAAGAGGTGTCCGCAGAGTCGGACATCAAGCTGGCGCTGGAAAAAAAGACTGAAAATAGGGCGGTCACCCATCTCAGATTCGTCATCGACGACAACCCCGCAAATATGTCTGCCCGCGAGAAGATCCGCCGCACCATGGCCACGCTGCCGGGCATGGGCAGTAAAGATCAGCACGAAATCCTGAAATACGCTCAGGCCATGCATAACGCATTTGGCGTTAGTCTGCCCCGCGCCCGCAAGATCGCACGTCTGTACGTCGGACACGAACCCGAGCTGCGGGCGATCATGGAAAAGATCCAGCACGACAAGCTCGCGGGCAAGGTCAAGGGGAAGCTCGGCGCATACGCCGCAGCAGTGCTTGAGAAAGAGAATCCCGTAGTAGCCCTCTCCGCCGAAACCCATGAAAAGCGGGTTGAGGAGGAAATATGATCTTGTTTGCTGGTGATGCCCACGGGGACTTCGTGCCCGTCATCGAGGAGGCCGGCGAGGCCTCGGCCGTGGTGCTCTTGGGTGACCAGGAGCCGCTGAGCGACCTTGCGGGCGAGTTAGGCCCTGGCGTGGCCCCAAAGACGTGGTGGATCTACGGCAACCACGACAGCGATTACCTGAACTACTTTGAAAATCACAAATCCATGGCCAACCGGAACCTGCATTGTCAGGTGGTCGAGGTCGAGGGCGTGCGGATCGCGGGTCTGGGCGGGGTGTTTCGCGCAAAGAAATTCGAGGTGGATCAGACTACACGTCTGGCCGAAGTGGATCTGAACTGCCCACATGACTACCGGGAAGCATGGATCAAACTACGGAGGGGTGGGCGAGCGTACCCCGCAGACTTCACGAGCATTTTTCCGGACGACATAAAAGCCCTTCTAAAAGTCGCTAAAAGAACCCGCATCGATGTGCTGATTACACACGAAGCTCCGGAGAGCCACAAGCTCGGGTATCAGCTCCTCGGAGACCTCGCCCGGGCGTTAAAGGTCAAGATGCTCATCCATGGTCACCACCATGAGCGCTACAGCGCCACCTTGGACGGTAGCATCCGCGTCGAGGGGGTCGGGATGCCGGGCGATATGACGACGGTGTGAATCGGCATGCAATAATGACCCACCTCTCGTGGTAATCGGCATCGAAAATTGACCGTCTCCGGCAAGACCTTCAAGGTCGTTCGACTGAACGCCATGGAGGGAAATGAGGAGATGCTGACGGTGGAGACAATACGCAAGATCAAGCTGGCCCATGGCCGAGACGAGAAGTCGATTGGGCAGATCGCCAGGGACTTCAACCTGAGCCGGAACACTTGATGGGATGAAAGGCAGCATTGAGGGTGAAGAATCCAGCAAGAAAAGAGGCAAGATCCGCCCTGGTTGATAAGACGGAGTAACGAGAAGGGCTAAAACGAAAACGGCGTGATCGCGCAACCCAGCACAATCACGCCTAATCACGAAACCGGAACCAGTTACAAGCATGGCGGCGTCGTGACTAAAGAGAAATTAGCGAGGAAGAGCGTAAAAGGCAATGGTGGTTTTTGAAAAGAGGCCGAACAAATATTGTCACCTAGCCCTATCGTGTATTGCTAAGTCGAATGGCCGATATTCGAGGATGTGACTACTAATAATTGGTTGATGAGTGACAAATATTGTCAGTATATAATTATATAAATTACGCTATGATTGATAACATCCCGAGACTAAAAGAGATGACATCTTGGCACGGAGTATGATAGCTGCCCATTTACAAGCGTGGATTTCTAACAATTTTTGGGAGGTAATATGGGCATGTTCAGGAAGAATGAGAAAGGCTTTACCCTGGTCGAGCTGCTAATCGTTGTGGCGATCATCGGTATCTTGGCGGCGATAGCTATTCCGCAGTTTACGAAGTATAAGAAAAATGCAGCCGTTGCAGCGTGTAATTCTGACTTAAAAAACTGCATGTCTGAAGCTGCTGCTCAATGGGCGCTGAATAATACTGCTGAAATTGTTTGTAATACAGCTATGCCGAACAATAAAATAGCGGCAACTGTAAACGCCACTGCAGAAGGAAATGTTACTATGACTGAGATTGCGTCAACTGATGTTTATAATAAAATACCGATCAAAGTTGCAATCGACAATGGTGCTGCTAACTGTTCTCTTATAAATCCATAAATGGTAAAAGTGATTCGTTGATCTAATAATTACCAACATTTCATTTTTTTATATTATTAAGCCCCCGTCTATTTAATGATGGGGGCTTTTTTATGATCATTATTCGTGCATGATTAATCTCTAGCTAGAAATAATCTCGCCAACAAACTGCGTTTCTTCGGCTCAAGGCTAGGTGCTGCCGTCAACGCCTTGGTTTGGTTCTGCCATGCCTGGGCCTCATTCTTCCATGCTTCCCTATCTGCCTTCAGCTCGTCCACCTGGCCACGTGCTTCTTGCAACAGAGCCTCAGTGACAGCTAGCCGTTGTTGCAGCGTGTTGATAGCTTGTGTTGATAGGGTGTTGTCAGGGGTAACGCTGCTGCCAACTAGGGTGTTCACGCTGCTATCAACTGTTGCTAGTGGGTACACCCTATGGAGTTCAGCCGCGTCTATCTCCCATTGCCCTTGAGCGTTCTTTGACCCGCTGATAGTACCACGTTTGATTGCAGCTAATATCCCCTGCCTAGTCAATCCGGTAGCCTGTGCCGCCTGTGTCAGACTATAAACCATCGTTAACTACCCCTGTTTTGTTGCTATTAACTTGGATATGCGCATCACTATTTCATGCAATGGCTTAGAGGTCTAGTTGATATAAACAAGTAGGGGCTAGTTGGTGTTGGTTGATAGCGTGGTTTATAGCGGCATTGATAGCTCAAGTGATTCTAATTATTCAACATAGTGTTTAATTCATCGCTCTAGGGCATCAATGCGGGGTGTATATCCTTGTCCCTATATATCATACCGAGGAGTAGGGGAATTATGTTTGAGGCTAGCGACTAGGATAAGCTGTTGTGATGGTTGAAGGTAGATGTTTGTAGATGGATGTTGTTTAAAAGGTCTAGGTTCAAATTATGTGTGTAGAGATATCACACTAGGCGCACGGGGACGGGGGCGGGGTGGTCTAGGTGGGGGGGTACTTCTAACCAGGTGGGGGTTGCTATGCTTTCGCGTTGGTTTCTATGTGGTAGTGAAAAGCCCCTAGTCCATAGCCTCAAATTCGTACAATTCCGACTCCTCCAGGGTCGCACACAAATCCTGTGCGACCCTCCCGTTTAATCTTCGACCAGCACACATCTCTATCTGTTTATGCACTGCAAAATCACCAATACCAATTCGATTGCCCATATAACATCATCAAACATTAGCGCCACCCCCCGTTCTGCTGTGTGTATTTCTACTAAGGACGGGTTATTGGTGCTCCCAAGATGAGCGCGAATACCTCCTACATTTTCGGCATTCTTGGCACTAACTTCGACTGCTCCTCAGAGGCATCCTTCTGCTCTAGTTGCTTCTGGATCGCTTCAAATTCCTTCTTCTCTTCCTCGATCCTCCTTGCCACATCCAACTCCTCAGGGGTCAGGTCGAGGCCTTCAGCTATCGCCGGCCGATCCTGCTCCACCTCGGGGGCGATCCCCACAGGCTCCGCTTCGACCTGGACCACGACCTCGGCCAACGCGGCCGGATCCACGGGCTGAGCAGCGAGCAGCACGTCCATGTCTCGGGCCGGATCGTAGCTGACCCCGGCCTTCTTGAGCCGCCCCCACCGGAATTTATCCCCGAGCTGCTGGCCAGTGAACGCGACCCTGCCCAGCCCGAAGCTGAATCCATCCAGGTGCTCACCCGTGAACTTCGGCCAGACGCTGACGCCCTGCGCCTGGAGGCGTGCCACAAACGCGCTAGCGCTGGGCTTCCCCTGCGCCGCCTCGCTTACGAGCTGCTGCAGTCGCTCCCGTGGCGGGTCGCCCACTAGCCGTTCATATCGGCGCCGCTCCCCAACCCGTGTTTTCCGAACCTCTGGCGACGTGATGCGTCCCGCCGAGGTCTTCTTCACGCCTTTGGTCACGGTTAAGCCGTAGGCCCGTTCCAGCGAGGCGATAAGCCCTGTGGACCGCAGGTTCTCGTTGCGGCCCAGATACACATTCCCGCCAAGACTAACGCGACTGGCAAGGATGTGCAGGTGGTCCGGGTCGTGCCGCACGTACACGCGTGGGTGTTCCGGAGTGAACCCCATGGCGGCCATGTAGTCGTCGGCCAGGGCCGCCCACTTTTCGTCGGTCATCTCCACCCGCTCATCTGCCGGAAGGCGCAAGGAGTTGTGCCACACCGGCCTCCCGATGTCGGGACGCTGCCGCCTCGCCACGCCGAACTCGGAGGCCAGTGCCCTGGCCGTGATCCCGCCCATGTTCCCCCCGACAACGCGTCCGCCGTCGTGGTCGAGCAGGTACTCGGCACAACCGCGAAACCCGCTCCCGCGTTGGATCTTCTGCATCCCCTTCACGACGGATCCTCCTCGGCCACCACCTGGTGGACGCCTGCGCCGACCAGGTCAGACCGCAGGGCCTGAACCTGGCCGTGCAGCTCCGCTAGGATCCCGACCAAATCTGCGTCGCGGAGCTGGCCAGCGGCGTTCATCGACCGCGCGATCTGGTTCAGATTCGCGGCGGTCCTGGCCAGGGCCGCCCATGCTTCCCGGTTCACCGCCGGGATGGCTGGGGCCAATCGCTTGGCCAGGCCTGCGCGGCGAAGCCATTCGCTCCGCTCCATCCCGCCCCGACGCTGGTCCAGCTCGGACAGCTCGGCGGGGGTCAGGTACACGGACACGCGCACCTGCCTCTTTTCTTCGTCCGGCTTCGGGGCCGGACCTCTCTTTCCTGCCATGGGCAGATCCTCCTGTCTTTGCTTCGCAACCCCCTGAGCAACGCGAGCGGGGGCGTTTCCCCTTGGGGAAACGGGGAAACTTGCCGGAGGCAAGTTAGCCCTTGCTCCTAACCAAAATCAGGCCCACCATATTCAGCTCGCAGGGCGCTGTCTAGAATGGGCCTGGGGGCTACTCGGCGGCCTTGGCGGGGGCAGCCGGGAGGGGCTTGCGGGCGTCGGCAAGCTCCGCCCGGAGTGCCACCAGCTCGTCGCGGTGAGCCTGGCGCTCGGCCTTGAGGTCCGCCCGGACCTCGGCCAGCTCGGCACGGAGCGTGGCGAGATCCGCGAGCGCGGAGGCCTTGGCCTCGGCAGCGCCGTCGGCCTTCGCCGTGGCGGAGGCAACCTGCTTCTCAGCGGCAGCGAGATCCCCCCGGAGCTGCGCGACGAGACCCTGGCAGCTCTGCCGCTCTGAGGCCAGCTCCCCGGCGAGCTTCTCGGCCAGGGCCTCGGTCTTGGCCAGGGCTTCGCCCTGCGCCTTGAGGTCCGCCGCGTGCGCGGCCACCTGCGTGGCCAGATCCCTGGCTTCGCCCTGCGCCGTGGCCAGGGCCTCGGCGGCCAGCTTCCGCTCTGCAGCCGCGTGGCTGCGAACCTCTGCAACAGCCTCCCGCTCGGCGGCCACCGCCTCCGCTGCGGCCTTCAAGCTCTGCTTGAGGTCCGCCACTTCCGCCGCCTGCTCGACCAGCACCTTGCGCTCGGCCACCAGCTCGGTTTGCACGCCGCGCAGATCCACCGCCGCCGCCTGCGCGGCCTCTCGGGCCTTGCCCAGCTCTGCCTCCAGCCCCTGGATCTTGGCCGCCTGTTCGGCGGCCTTCTCGGCTTGCCCCTCGATCTTGAGCCTAGCCGTGGCCAGATCCAGCCTCGCTTCCTCGGCGCTTTTCCGCTCCCGGTCCACAGCCTCGGCCAGGCGCTGAATCTCAGCAGCGTGCGCCGCTGCCGTCGCCGTCGCCGCGTCCTTGGCCGTGGTCATCTCCGCAAGCTGTGCGGCCAACTCCTCGCGCTCGCCCTCCAACGACTCGCCGACGTTCGAAAGATGGTCCGCCGCCATCTGCGACTCAACAAGCTGTTCCTCAATCTCTGCCCGCGCCGCAGCGGCTGCCTTGGCCAACTCCCGCCCAAACGCATTGACCAGCTCCGCTGGCAACTCAAATGCCGCCGCTGCCGCCTGCGGCCGCATGGACCGCCACACCTGCAGGTGGCGGTGGATCGTGTTTGGCGACCCCGTCCCCAGGGCGTCGCGTACGCCCATGATGGTGACGTTGCCCCCCTCTCCAACCATCTTGTCCGCTACCGCTGCCACCATTTCATAAGTCACGCCTTCCCGTGCCATATCGTATCCCTCCGCTTCGTATTTCATATTTTGTATTAATATGAATACAATACATAATACAATACGAAATGTCAAGGAAAAGAATACGATACAGCCGCCGAACGCTACAATATGACATGGCCGCTTCGCCCCGGGTGGTAACGCAAAGACCATTCCCACTCCGTGTCACGCACGGTTCCGCACGCCTGCGGGGCGCAGGATAGCGCCTCCTCGGCGGCGGCCAGTCTTAAAAAAGAGGGCTTCGCATATTAATTCTCTAAATAAAATCCCCGCCGCCGGACGCTGGGCATATCCTTGTCCAGCGGAAGGTGTGCGAAACCACCCGTTTAGGGTGGGTAAAATCAACACTCTCGCAGTGCAGGAGCTATGGATCTTTAGAATCCTTGCCTTATGCCTTTGGAGCGCAGCGACTCCTTCACAGCCTGCCTTTTGTCTTTTGCAAGCGATGTGACGAATTGTGCGATCGTTTCGTTCAAAGCGCGATGACGCCGCGCGGGCGTTAGCCCGCATCTAAGCGGCACCGAGGGTCCGAAGGACCATGCCTTCCTGTTTTTCTTCGTAAGTAATTCTTACTTTTAGTTGCTTTTTATACTTTTAAGAGCTGTTTTTGGCAGTGATTTTAGCATTTTGCACTCCGAAAAAACGACAAATTTACGGTCAAAAAACGACAAATTTACGGTCAAAAAACGACAAATTTACGGCATTGCTTGACATAGACAGAGTCTGTCGTTATATAGGTCGCATGGAATCACCCAAAGAAACTTCGCTCGTGGTCAAGTCGAACGCACTCATCAACGCGACCTTCGACCTCTCGCTGCAGGGAAACCGTTTCTTGGCGTTCGCCATCTCCCTGCTTGACCGCACCCAAAAAATCGAGATCGGCAAACCCGTTGAACTAGAAATTCCCGTCATGGAATTTGCCAAAGCTTTCGATGTAGACCCAAAGAACGCCTATCGGGAGATCGAAACCCTAGCGGATCAGTTCCAACGAAAACTCATTACGCTCCAGCCAGACCAAACCTTGGACGGCAGCCGCGTAAAAGTCGGCCTTATTTCCAAGCAAAAATACCACGACGGAGAAGGCCGCGTTTGGATCCGATTTGACGAAGACCTAGTCCCGCATCTTCTTGGCCTTAAAGAGCAGTTCACGCAGTACAGAATCAAAGATGTGTATCAGTTTTCCAAGGCATCGAGTTGGCGCGTGTATGAACTGCTCAAACAATTTAAAAAAATTGGGCAGCGGGAAATCGAGGTGGAGGAATTCAAACGTAAGGTCGGAGTGCCTGACCTGTATCCGAGGATTGGAGACCTAAAAAAACGCGTGATCGATCCGGCCATTGCCGAGATAAACGGCACGTCAGACCTGATGATCCAGTATGCCCAGAAAAAACGAGGTCGCCGCGTAGTCGGCTTTCTCTTCCTAATCCGCGACAACGAGTCCACGAAGAACCCGCAAGAGCGGATCCGAGCCGTAGCCAAAAAGCTGGACACCGGAGCCGACAGCGCCCCTGACTTGGCGAAGTTGCTTCGCGAAGAATACCGCGTGAGCTCGGCCCAGGCCCGCCAAATAGCGAACCTTGCAGCCAGCACCGGCCGCGAACACGAAATCATGGATAAGCTGCCACGCATCCGGGGCCGCTTCGACAACCTGCCGAAAGAGAACAGAAAAACAAGCCTTGGCGGATATGTCTTCAGAGCATTAAAAGACGAGCTCACACCGAAGCAAGCTAAACTACCATTGAACAACCAGTGACCGACAAACTGGGCATATTAGTACGGTAGTGCAATTTTTTTAGACTTTCGTACTATGAGCATCTTCATCGCCTGTTGTGACAAGTGAAGTACAGAACTGCCATTATTTGATAGTTCTGTACTTCACTTCGACGGTGAAAGGCGGGTTGAGGAGAAAAATATGATTCTGTTTGCTGGTGATGCCCACGGGGACTTCGTGCCCCTCATCGAGGAGGCCAGTAGGGCCTCGGCTGTAATACTCTTGGGCGACCAGGAGCCCCAGGTGTCCCTGGTGGATGAGTTGGGCCCTGGCGTGGCCCCGAAGACTTGGTGGATCTATGGGAATCACGACAGCGACTACCTAGATTACCTGACGCACCATGAGTCCATGGCTGCTCGGAATCTGCACTGCCGAGTCGTCGAGATCGAGGGCGTCCGGATCGCAGGATTGGGCGGCATATTTCGCTCAAACCTTTTCGGCGTGGACCAAACCACCCGCCTGGACGAGGTGGACCTAATCTGTCCATACGACACTCGGGCGAGCATCGCACAGCAAAGGCAGGGTGGGCGCAATGCGCCGGTAGACCTGACGACGATCTTCCCGGAGGACCTGGGAGCGCTGCTGCTACTCACCGGCCAAGTGGACGTACTGGTCACACATGAGGCTCCCGAAAGCCACACTATGGGCTTCCCACTCATCGGCGACATTGCCAGGGCCATCGGCGCAAAGATACTCATCCATGGGCACCACCATGAGCGCTACAGCGCCACCCTGGACGGCGGGATCCGCGTGGAAGGGGTCGGGATGTCGGGGCTGATGATTGAGTGGCTGAAGCCCGAGGATGGACTTTTTTGGCTGAATCCTCGCGAAGTGCGATTGACTTCTGCCATTTTCTAGGTGCAAGCACTAGAAAACGGAGTTTACAGATGCTTTACACCATCCAGCAAGCAGCGAAAGCTACGGGAATGAGCCGCCAAGCAATCCACGCCGCCGTTAAAAAGGGCAAGATTTCGGCCACTAAAAATGCTCAGGGAATACTTGAAGTTGACGCGGCAGAACTTCACCGGGTGTACCCGCTTGTCAACCTTAATGAACCAAACTTTACAACTAAAGACAGCACGGTTGACACCTCTGATGCCGAAAACCGCGAACTAAAAGCAAGGATTCAAGGACTAGAAGCCTTACTTGCCGAGGTGCGGTCTGAACGTGACCGGTGGCAAGACCAGGCGGACGCCTGGCAAATGCAGGCCAAGGCGTTGACAGCGGCACCACAACCAGAACCGAAGCGTAGTTTCTGGGCGAGGATTTTTAACCGATGATAAAAGACAACAAGGCTTGGACCAATTGTCCAACCTCCAGAATCGCTCTAATTGTTACAATAAATACACGACGCCACAACCCATCCAAATTCTTCAGATTCATTATGCCCAGTTTTTCTTTAAGAGTTTTCATAAAGAAATATTGTTGTCCATGGATATGAGTTTTTAGGCTCTGTCTCTGTCCTAAAAAACGATGTAAGGAATGTAAGGACGTAATGTGTTAGGTTTTTGGGGTTGACCTCGGAGCATGGTGTTTTTATACCATAAATATATGAATTTCGAATTTGATCCGACCAAAAGCGCTGTCAACAAAACCAAGCACGGCGTTGATTTCATCCAAGCGCAAGTTCTGTGGGATGATGAAAATTTGCTCGCCCTGCCTCTGCGGTTCGAAGACGAGCGGCGTATTGCCTACATTGGGCGCATGGGCGGCAAGCACTGGACTGCTATTGCCACATGCAGAGGCAAGGCGGTTAGAATCATTTCCGTGCGTAGATCGCGGGATAACGAGGTGAAGTGGTATGAAAGCGAAGGAATTTGACGAGCATTTCGACAACAGCGGCGATATCGAGCAGTTCGTGGATCTGGAGAGGGCTTTTCGACCCAACAAAATCAAGCGTGTGAATGTGGACTTCCCCTTGTGGATGGTCGAAGCTCTGGACCGCGAAGCCAAACACCTTGGCGTGACTAGGCAAGCTTTGGTCAAAGTCTGGCTGGCAAACTGTTTGGAGAAAGGGGCGCACGGACTTAGGGCGTGACGGCATGAAAAAGCCGCCAGAAGGCGGCTCGGATGCGCATAAGCGAATGGTCAAGGGGGGTCAGATTTTCGGTAACCCTCTAACAATCTTCGAGCAAGGCGGTCGCATGCGGCATGAAGGCCAGCGCCCGTGTGGTAGGCTGGCAGCCGCTACGACTGCGCTGCACCAGCGTTACGCCGACCTGCTCTTCAAGCTTCTGCAAGTGCTGCGACACCGTCGGCTGGGCCAGCCCCAACGCCCTCGCCGCGCTCTGAAAACTGCCTGTTTGAACGATCGCTACCAGGCTCTTCAGCCAGACCGGATTCAACATGCGGCAGGCTCGGCCTTGGGCAGACGGTTCGCAGCGTTGATTGGGCGCGCACCTGCCAATACCTGGATGATGTTCTGCGCTGCACAACGTTCAATCTCCAGGCGCACCGCGCGCACTGCCGACCCTATGTGCGGAGTGAACAGCGTATTCGGATGCGCGAGCAGCGCAGGATCGATCAGCCGCGGCCGGTCCGCGCGAGCCCAGTCTTCCATTTCGAATACATCCGCCGCATACCCGCCGAGCTGGCCTCGCTCAAGCGCCGCGAGCACGGCGGCTTCATCCACTACCGAACCACGACAGGGGTTTACAAGCAGAGCGCCCGGCCGTACGAGGGCAAGCAGCTCGGCGTTGACCAGATGCTGGGTATCGGCATTCAAGGGAAGCGCCAGCAGGATGAAGTCCGAGCTGGCGAAGAGTTCGCTGCACGCCACCTGGCGCAGGCCGAGCCGTTGCTCGGTTTGTGTATCCAGAGCCTTCGCCTCGTGGTACTGCAGGGTCGCGCCCCATCCCTGCAAGCGATCAGCCATGGCCAGTCCGATGGCGCCCATGCCAAGGATGCCGACCGTAGCGTTATCCAGCCCCGTGCCGTAGAACTGTGGTTGCCAGCCCTGGAACTCGCCAGAGCGGACGAACGCATCTGCTGCCCGCAGATGCCGCCCCAGCCCCACCGCCAGTCCGATCGCCAGCTCGGCAGTCGGGACCGTCAACAGATCAGGCACGAAGGTCAGCCAGACCCCGCGGGCAGTACAGGCGTCCACATCGAAATTGTCGAAGCCCTTGAGCGCGCAGCCGACTACACGCAGCTCAGGGCAGGCTTGAAGAAAGTCTGCATCGACCCGATCGGGCATGAACGCCATCATCGCCTGAGCATCGCGACAGCGGCGCAGAATTTCCTCGCGCGTCAGCGTGCTGTCGGTCTGGTTGGTCATCAGCTCGCAATGTGGCGCCAGCAGTTGCAGGATCTCATCGTGTACTCGGTGAGTTATAACGAGTTTCGGCAGCATGGTTTGTCCTATTTGAAACGTTTGCGCAGCACGCCACTGAAGGCGTCTACTAGCGTGACCATGGCCAGGATGACCAGCAGGATTGCTGCAACCTCCTGGTACTGCATGATGCGCAGCGAGCCCATGAGTTCGAAGCCGATACCGCCGGCGCCAACCATGCCCATCACGGTGGAGGCGCGAAAGTTGTATTCCCAGCGGTAGATCGCCACGTCGGCGAACTGCGGCGTCACCTGTGGCAAAACCGCGTGCAGCAGCACTTGCATCGGCGTAGCCCCCGCCGCCCGAGCGGCTTCCACCGGCGCTTCGTCGACGTGCTCGATGGCCTCGGCGAAGAACTTGCCGACCATGCCGACCGAATGCAGACCCAGGGCAAGCACGCCCGGCAAGGCGCCGAACCCTACGGCTGCAACGAAGATGATGCCCATGATCAGCTCCGGCACCGACCGCAGGGCATTGAGCAGCACCCGGGCAACACCGAACACAAGGGGGTGCGGCGCCGTATTGCGCGCTGCAACGAAGGCCACCACCAGCGAGAACACCACTGCGATGGCCGTACCGGCGATGCTCATCGCCAAGGTGTCGATCAAGGGGCGAATCCAGCTTCGATAGCCCGAAAAGTCTGGCGGCATGGCCTCGCCTGCCAGGGTCGCGATGGAGGGCAGCCCGTTCAGCAGCGTGGTGGCATCGAGCAGCCCCACGTACCAGCAGGCCAACAGCACCACTCCGAATACAATCGCCACCTGCCCCAGCTGGCGCCACCAACCGAGGCCGAAGCCTCGAAGGATGTGCTCGCGTTGCTCTGCAGGCAGCGCCTGCACGTCGTAATGAGTAGACATATCGGTGCTCACATCGTGGCGAAGTCGAGGCCGAGCAGCGATCCCATTTTGCGGATCACATCGTAGTCGGCGTCGGTGATTGGCGCGAAGGCCTCGGCCTTGAAGTTGCGCAGCACTTCGGGATCGTCGATACCGACGAATACATCCCGCACCTTGGTTTTCAGCTCGGGGCTCAGGTTCGAGCGCATCGCCCAGGGGTACTGGGGGTATTCGCCGCTGTAACCAAGTACTTTCACCTTGCTCGGATCGATTAGGCCACGTTCGACTACGTGATTGAAAATTACCTCCGACAGCCCACCCGCATCGGCGTTGCCGTTCGCCACGTTGACGGCAACGGCGTCATGCGTGCCCACAAAATATTGTTCGTAGTCCTGCCCACCCGTCAAACCGGCCGTCTCAAGAAGCACGGTTTTGGGAATCAAATGGCTGGACGTCGATGCCCGGTCACCATAGGCCATCTTCTTGCCCTTAAGGTCGGCATACTCATTCACGCCTGACGCCACATTGGCGATAATCACCGAGCGATAGGTCGGCTTGCCGTCGATGACCATGGCAGCGAAGGGCTCGATGTCGCTTTTGCTTTTGGCCATGACGTAGGACAGCGGACCGAAATACGCCAGGTCGATACGGCCAAAGCGCATCGCCTCAATCATCGAGGAATAGTCGGTGGTTACGATCAGCTGCACCTTCTTGTCCAGATGCTCTTCCAGATAATCCTTCAGCGGCTGGTTACGCTTGATCAGCTCGGAGGCGTTTTCGTCCGGCAGCAGGGCAACCTTTAGCACATCCGGATCGGCATCGGCCGCTAGGGCGGACAAACTTGAAACAGCGGACAGCAAGCAAGTCAATAAGAGCGCGGATAAGCGTTTCATCGGGACATCTCCAGTGAAGGTTCGAGCATGACAGGTGGTTCAGCCGGAGCATTCGCTGGCTGAGTCGTAGAGCGGCCTGCATAGATGCGCTCAAGCTGCGCATCGGTGAGTTCCGAGGGCGCGGCATCGAAAACGATCTGAGAATCGGCCAGCCCGACGACGCGATCGGCGAAGCGGCGGGCATATTCGAGTTGATGCAGCGAAACGATGGCGGTGATGCCGTCTTCCTTGCAGATGTCGCGCAGCAATCCGAGAACACGGACCGAAGTGGCCGGGTCGAGACTGGCTACCGGCTCATCGGCCAGAATGATCGCCGGCTGTTGCGCTAGCGCACGCGCGATGCCTACCCGCTGCTGCTGGCCACCGGACAGTTTGTCCACCCGGCTTAGCGCCTTGTCTGCCAGACCGACCCGAGCGAGGCAACTGAGCGCAATCTCCTGATCGGCACGCGGCAGAGGAAACAGCGAGCGGAGCGTGTTGTGAAAGGCCAGCCGACCGGTAAGCACATTAGCCAGTGCGCTTTGACGTTCGATTAGCTGGTGGTGCTGAAAGATCATGGCGGTACGCCGACGATGCTGACGCAAGGCCGAGCCGCTGCCGAGCTCACCGAGTTCGCTGGTGACACTGCCGCCAGTGGGCGTGACGAGTCGATTGAGACTACGGAGCAAGGTCGACTTGCCTGCGCCCGAGAGACCAAGCAGCACGGTGAACTCACCACGCCGAAATGCAATCGAGGTATCGCGTAGGGCTGTCACGCCGCCTGGATAGACGACGCTCAACCGGTCGACCCGCAGCACGGCGTCCTGTATCGGATGGGGCATCATTTGATCACCTTTCGCAATATTGCTGGCCGCACAATTGCGGTTCGCGATGCAAAGGATAGAAATTCCTTGTTACCGCACTGCTTCTAAAGGATGACATTTCGATGAATACTTCGAATCTGCCGTAGCGGGGCGGCAAAGTTGTGTGCGTCAAGTTCTGCAAATTCTTCCACAGCATAACGGGTATGCTCAAGCATATGGCGACCGAGAATGGGCCCATCCAGAGCTCGTC